>DAIMYK010000076.1:0-7921 GCA_036734525.1 Sediminibacterium sp.
CAGCATCTTGCAGGGGAATATGTTCTGATACAACACCCCCACGCATATTTGATGCTACCATCATCATAAGTACATCCTGTACCTGGAAAATGGTCTTGAGGTAAGGCGTATGTCCAGAGAAAGGAAATTCATCAGAAAAAATATTTTTCTTGTGAATCGGTGCAGTAACCAGCGCGTGTATTTTTTTATCTACCAAAGCCTGGGCGGCTGTCTGAAGAGAGAGTAATGCATATTTTCCACCAATTGCATTCAACTCTCCTGGTTTGATCTCAACTTCTTCCTCCCAACAGTTATAGAGATTCACTTGTTTCAGGAACGGTCTGTTCAGGTCCTTCAGGTTGCTGTAATTGAGGTTCAGGTCGGGTAGGGATTTGCGATAGAAATTCAAAACTTTATTGTTGCCAAAAATGACAGGAGTACAGAAATCTGTCAGGCGGCTGTCGGAAACTGTTTTGATCAGCAATTCAATTCCGATGCCGTTGAGGTCTCCAGTGGTAAAGCCAACAATAGGTTTTTGCGATTCATTGCTCATGCGTCCAAATTATTAGGTAAAAATACGTAATCCTAAGCAGCAATCATCTGAAATGACGGCTGTGCCGAAACTTCCAACGGCAAATACTGTACTTTTGTTGCATGGAGTACACACTCAAAAAATCATTGGGCCAGCATTTTCTCAAAGATGAGTCCATCTGCAGGCAATTGGTGGATGTGTGGCGTTCAACGAATGGTTCTCATCTGCTTGAAGTGGGTCCTGGTGGAGGAGCACTTACCCGATTTTTACTTGGGTTGGAGGGGGTTGATTTTAAGGCGGTGGAATTAGATGAGGAGAAGGTAAATTATTTACTCAAAAAGTATCCTTTGTTACAGGGCAAGCTGATACAGGGGAGTATTTTAGATATTGCTTGTCCTTTTGATGTTCCCTTCACCCTCATGGGAAATTTCCCCTACAATATTTCGAGTCAGATAGTATTTCGGGTCTTGGAGTGGAGAGATAAGGTGCCGGTGATGATTTGTTTGTTCCTAAAAGAAGTGGCGGAGAGAATTGTTGCACCTCCCGTTAGTCGGGTATATGGTATTTTGAGTGTTTTGGTACAGGCTTACTATGAAGCTGAGTATCTTTTTGATGTACCCCCTGCTTCTTTTGATCCTCCACCCAAAGTAATGAGTGGGGTACTTCGCTTGAAGCGGAAGTTAGTCGAGATTCCGGTAAAGTCGGAGCGTGCATTGTGGGTATTGGTAAAAACTGCATTCAATCAGCGTCGCAAGATGCTGCGCAATGCTGTGAAGAGTCTTTTTACCGAAGAGACCTTACGGCAATCTATTTTTGATCAACGCGCTGAACAATTATCGGTCGATCAATTTGCAGCGCTCACTTTTCAAATGAAATGACCATTGATCTATGAAAAAGCAACAGGTATTAATTACTGCACCTGCCCATCCCTGCTTGAAGCAAGGCCTTGAAAGAGATGGCTATGAAGTTACGGTTGAAATGTCTCCTGATACCTCTTGGTTGGCTGCCAACATCTATCGTTTCCACGGTATTGTGGTGGCATCCAAACCTGTTATTGACAAAGATTTGATCGATGTGGCCGTAGAACTCCAATGGATTGCCCGTCTGGGCAGTGGTATGGAGCACATCGATGTTGAGTATGCTGAAAGCCGGGGTATCAGATGCATCAATAGTCCGGAAGGCAACTGTGGCGCAGTTGCTGAGCATGTGATTGGGTTGCTGATTACTTTGATGAGAAAAATCTATGTTTCAGCGGAAGAACTCAAGCAGGGGAAATGGGTCCGTGATATGCAACGAGGAGAAATGTTGACGGAAAAAGTGGTAGGTATCATTGGTTTGGGTAATACCGGAACAGCATTGGCATATCTGCTGGCTTCCTTTGGTGTTATAGTATTTGCCCATGACAAATACAGAAAAAAATTCGGTTCAACTTATGTAAGAGAATCTACGCTGGAAGAAATTCAAAAGTATTGCCACATAGTTAGCTTGCATCTTCCTCTAACAGAGGAGACTTTTCACTACGCTGATGCAAAATTTTTCAGCGGCTTTCAAAAAAGACCCTATTTTGTGAATACCGGTCGGGGTCAGTTGGTAGATACAGATGCACTCATTAGTGCGCTGCAGAAAGACCAGATCAAGGCAGCCGCACTTGATGTGCTCGAAAATGAGCAACTCGAGACATACACACCCGAAGAAAGAAAACAATTGGATGTACTACTGGCCGACCCCCGCGTATTGATAACTCCCCATATTGCCGGCTATAGCCAGGAATCTTATCGCAAACTTTCAGAAGTGATTCTGAAAAAACTTGATATAAGCTGCCCCTCTTCCCTGGAGATTCCGGATGTGGACTGGTAAGCACCGGAGTGAATTTCGGCCGTAAAACAATAAATATTAAATATAAAATATATTTATTGTTATTTTTTAATTGGTTTTAACTACAAACAACCGGAAAGATTTTTAAATTTGTATTCTACAACGCCTCGTTTCGTGGCGTTGTATTTTTTTTATCCGACCTAAACGAAGTTGTATGGCAGACGCTAACATGTATGTAACGAAAGAGACATTTGATAAAATGCGTGAAGAACTTCAGCGCATGAAATCGGTTGACAGACCCGCTTCTTCCCGGGCTATCGCAGAAGCAAGAGAGAAAGGAGATTTGAAAGAAAATGCTGAATACGATGCTGCCAAGGAGGCACAGGGAATGCTCGAGGCCAAGATCAAGCAATTGGAAGGCATGATTGCCAACGCAAAAATCGTTGATACCAGTACCATCGATACCAGTAAGGTAACCATCCTCACCAAAGTGACCATCACCAACCTCGCCAACAACAAGGTTCTTACCTACCAAATAGTGGGAGAAAAAGAAGCAGATCTCAAACTAGGTAAAATCTCTGCCGGATCACCCATCGGTAAAGGATTGATGGGAAAGACCAAGGGTGAAGTGGCAGAAATTCAGGTTCCTACCGGGATGCTGAAATTTAGAATTGAAGATATTTCTATCTGATACACCCCCACAACAACCATTCATCCATGACAGTCTTTTCCAAGATCATCGCCGGTATTATTCCGTGTTATCGCATTGCAGAAAACGAACATTTTATCGCTTTTCTGGACATATATCCGCAAGCGGAAGGTCATGTGTTGGTCGTTCCAAAAGTTGAAACCGACAAATTTTTTGACCTGGAGGCGGACTATCTTTCTGCCATCCTGCTATTTGCTCAGCCCATTGCCCGCGCTATAGAAAAGTCATTTCCCTGCAATCGCTGTGGTATGATGGTATTGGGATTGGATGTGCCCCATGCTCACCTGCACCTGCTTCCCGTGAACAGTGCTGCAGACCTGAACTTCAACCGAGCCAAGCCGAATGTGACACATGGGAAATTGCAGGAGATCCAACAAAAGATTCTGGCTGCGATGGCAGAACAATAAACCACTTATTTTTTGATTACCCTATTGGGGAATTGTCTGGCGAACTCCTCCCAGTTACCCGCCTTTTTTTTGGTAGCTGATGGCTGAATCACACGGTTATTGAAATGATGGCAAAGGGCTACCGATAAAGCATCGGAAGCATCAAAATATCTCGGCTGTTCATCGATTTGTAAGATCGTTTTCAACATGTGCCAGACTTGTTCCTTGCTGGCGTTCCCATTTCCGGTTATGGACTGTTTTACTTTCTTGGGAGAGTATTCCGTAACATTTAATCCGGCCTGCATGGCGGCTGCAATAGCTACTCCCTGAGCGCTTCCGAGCTTTAGCATACTTTGCACATTCTTTCCAAAAAAAGGCGCTTCGATGGCAAAGGAGGAGGGGTGGTACAACCGGATCAATTCACTTACTTTTTGGTGTATCAGGTGCAACCTGGCATAAATATCTTTTTCATTCGATAATTTCAGTACGTCCATCAGTAAAACCCGGGGTTGGTTTTTGTCGGCCTTGAGTAAGGCATATCCCATCAATAAACTACCCGGATCAATACCCAAAATAATCGGCTGCTGTTTCATTAGACCATGAAAATACATGCTTTTGTGCTCATTTTGTGAAGCAGCTATAGCTTTTTGATATGGACTGAATGCTCGTTCTTTGCAGCGTATATGTTCTCCATTTCACCGGCAACCAGAAAACTCATCAATAACTGGGCGGGTCCCATCCTGTTCGGCTGGATGGTCTATTTCATAGTTCAGCAAGTGCGGGAACAACCCAATTTAATTGCGGCCAGAGCAATGATTCTGCAGGCATTTTCTCCGATGCATGCAGTCACCTGGCTCAGCGTAGTGGTTCTTATGTTGCTTAACTGGACAGTGGAGGCATATAAATGGAAGGTATTGATGAAGGGTCTGGAACCCATTTCTTTTTTCCGTGCCTTGCGTGCAGTTTTTACAGGCCAGGCAGTAGCTTTCACCACAATCAATCGTTTGGGTGAGCCTGCAGGCAGAGCCCTTTTTCTATCCGAAGGCAATCGCATCAGGGGAGCTGTTTTATCTGCCATGGGCGGACTGGCTCAATTGCTGGTGACCATGGGTGCCGGATGGCTGGCACTGCTTTTTCTGCAAATTTTTCAGCCACAGCTCACTATTTTTTCGGGTACCATTTCCGCTACCTGGCTGAAGTTGTTGAATTTACTTCTAGTTGGCGCAATCTTCTTTCTGACACTATTGTATTTCAATCCTACGGCGATGGTTAACTGGCTACTGACATTTCGATTCTTTCAAAAGTTTTCCTTTTTTCTTCAAAAGTTAACAGCACTCAGCCCGCATACTTTAACAACTATTTTACTGCTTTCCTTCGTGAGATTTGTTATCTATACAATCCAATATCTTCTGCTACTAGGTTTGTTTGGTGTAGAAGTGGAATGGTCAACAGGGGCAGCACTTGTATCTTTGATGTTGATGGTACTGGCATTCATTCCGTCCATCGCACTGGCGGAACTGGGTTTCAGGGGACAGATCAGCATCTGGCTGCTTGGTTTGGTAAGTGTCAATTATGCAGGTATCGTGGCGACGGCGGCTGGCATATGGCTGATCAACCTGATCATTCCTGCATTGGCAGGAAGTTTGTTGATATTAGGGGTGAGAATATTCTTTAAGCCATCAGTTTGAGTTCCTATGAAAAAACTGCTTTTTTTATTCTTGATAGCTCTGTCGGTCTCTTTTTCACCTCCGCAGGATGAGTTCTGTGGAGGCATTAGAAATTTTGCCTTCAAAGACGGGGAAGTTGTCAATTTTCATGTGTATTATACAGTTATTGGAATTTATGTCCATGCCGGCAATGCCAGTTTTTCGGTGAAGGCAGTTAATTATCAGCAAAAACCGGCCTACCAGTTCGTTGGTACAGGTACCAGTAATTCGGGGTATGACTGGATTTTTAAGGTTCGTGACAGGTATGAATCGGTTGTAGATACTGCTACCCTTCAACCCTTGCAATTCATCAGGAATATAGAAGAGGGAAGTTTCAAGAAGTACGAGTTCATCACTTTCAACCATCAATCACATACAGCTGTCACCACTGAAAAAACCTACTCTATTCCCAACTGCATACAAGATGTACTCAGTACTATTTATTATGCACGCAACATCAATTTTAATAAATACCAGCCGGGGGATAAGATTCCTTTTTCCATGTTCCTGGATAATGAAGTGTTTAATTTGTACATCAAGTACCTGGGCAAAGAAGTAATCAAGACCAAATATGGTACTTTCAATGCCATCAAATTCAAACCTTTGCTGGTGAAAGGAACACTGTTCGAGGGAGGTGAGAAAATGACTGTTTGGGTAAGTGATGACAACAACCATGTTCCCCTCCGGGTGGAAAGTCCGATTGTGGTCGGGAGCATCAAGGCCGATATGATGGGCTATAGTACCCTTCGATACCCACTAAGTTCTCTCATCAGTCTGCGGGACTGATCTCATCATCCTAACCAATCAGCAATCGTTCCCTGTTGATGTTTGCGAATGCCTTTTTCAGTGGATTGTAAATTACAACACATCGTTTCCTTGTCGTGTTCGAAAAAGAGCCAGTAGTTGTTATCGAGAGCTTCCTTCAAAAAAACCTTCTTTTCCTGTAAGGTGGTATAGGGAAACATATCATATCCCATGATATAAGGGATGCCGATGTGGTGCGTGGAGGGAAGCAGGTCTGCCATATACACCAGAGTTTCTCCGTCTCACCGAATCTGTTGTAACATCATTGCACGCGGATGGCCATGTACAATACGAATAGAAATATTTTCTGTGAATGAAACTTCTGCCAGGCGTTCTTTCGGATTCATATCCGGCTCAGGAACTTGTATGAATTGCAGTTGTCCGGATTCCTGCAGCGGTAAAATATTTTCTTTTAAAAAAGAAGCTTTCTCTCTTTCATTCGGGTGCACTGCCCACTCCCAATGCAGTGGATTACTCCAGTAAACGGCATTCGGGAAAGCTGTGACCAATTGCTCGTCTTTTCGAAGAATCGCACCGCCGCAATGATCAAAATGCAGGTGGGTCAGGATCACATCGGTAATATCTTCGGCAGCATAACCATGTGCTGACAAAGAGCTTTGCAGGGTATCGGAGCCATGCATGTAATAATGGGAGAAAAATCGGGCATCCTGTTTATTGCCCATGCCGGTATCTATCAGTATTTTTTTATCACCTTCTACTACTAATAAGCAGCGCAATGCCCAACTGCACATGTTGTTTTCGTCGGCGGGTATCAATGACTGCCATATCGATTTTGGCACAACGCCGAACATGGCTCCACCATCCAGTTTGAAATTACCGGTTTCAATGCTGATTACTTTCATAAGGTTTAGTGTTTCAGGGCAGCTTTTTCGGCACGCCGGGTAAGGAACAACAAGAAGAGACCGACGATGAAAAAACTCATTAAAATTAACACAGAATCTCTTTGTGAACCTGTTTGTTCATTGATATATCCAAAACTGAACATACCGATGATGATGGCGATTTTTTCGGTTACATCATAAAAGCTGAAGAAAGATGTCGTGTCTTTGGTTTCGGGCATCAGTTTGGAATAGGTACTGCGACTTATGGATTGAATTCCACCCATAACGAATCCTACCAGACAGGCCAGGACATAGAATTCATTGATACCATTCTTAGGAATCAGGTACCCCAAATAACACAGGAAGATCCAGAAAGCAACAGTCAGCATCAGGGTGTGCAAATTGCCTATCTTTTTTGAAATGCGGGCTATTACCCATGCGCCCGGAATAGCTACCAGCTGAATGATCAGGATGGCAATGATCAGATTGGGGGTGGGAATATTCAATTCACTTTTTCCATAAAGGGTTGCTGCCAGCATAACGGTTTGAACACCCATATTATAGAAGAAAAAAGAGAACAGAAACTTTTTTAATACCGGTAATTCATTCAACTGGTGCCAAACTTTTTTCAACTCTTTGAATCCTCCGGTGAGTACGCTGGTATGGGCGATATCGACCAATGGCTTACTCTTGGGCAAACGGTTGATGGCGAGTTGTCCGAAGCCCCACCACCAGATGCCAACCAGCAGAAAGGAAATTTGTGAACCCTTACCGGTGGTGATACCGAAAGCATCATTCTTCAATACGAGTACAAAGCAGATAATCTGCAAGATCACACTTCCCACATAGCCCATCATAAAGCCACGGGCGCTTACTTTATCTCTGTCTTCCGGGGCTGCAATATCTGGGAGGTAAGAATTGTAAAAAACAAAACTGCCCCAAAAGCCCACACAGGCAACAACCACTGCACCCAACCCATAAGCAAGATTCGAGGAGTCATAAAAATATAGAGCGCAGCCACCCAGGCTACCCATCAGGCAAAAGAATCGGAGGACCTGCCTTTTATTGCCCCGTGAGTGGGGCCGTGTGGTGGCCTGTGGCGACATCCCACAGCCTGACGGTCTTGTCGCCGCTCCCGGTCGCCAGTT
>DAIMYK010000077.1:0-7867 GCA_036734525.1 Sediminibacterium sp.
GAAACCATTGTACCAACCGGAAAGAAATACAGGAATGTCATCTTCATTTCGGGGGGTAGTAACTTTATGTACTCCACCCTTCCTGCGTTCCATGTCTGCTGCAAAGTCTGCAACATCGATGGGTAGTCCGGCAGGACAACCATCAATGGTTACACCGATGCAGGGGCCATGTGACTCACCGAAAATATGCCAACGAAAATTTCGACCGAAGCTATTCAAGTTTTTATTTTTTTACTGTTCATGTAAGTGGATGGTGGCACCTAATGCTGTCAGGTGTCGATAAAAATCGGGATATGATTTATCGATGGCTTCTGCAACTGCAATTTCAACAGAATCTTCTGCCCTCAATGCTGCAACTGCGCAAGCCATGGCAATCCGGTGATCATGGTGGGAATGTACTTTCGCCCCCATGAGTTTGCGAGCGCCTGTTATCAGCATTTCGTCTCCCGACAATTGTATATCCACTCCCAATTTAGTGAATTCCTGCTGTAATGTGAGGGCTCTGTTGCTTTCCTTGTGTGCTAAACGGGAAATTCCTTTAACAACAGTCGTTCCCGTGCAACATGCTGCCAGTGCCACCAGTGGAGGAAATAAATCCGGACAATGTGTCGCATCAAAATGAAACGACCGAAGTTCGCCCCCATTCACCTCAACAAAATCTATTCCTACATCCATTGTGGCTCCTGCATCTTTGAGTGCCTGAAGAATCGCCTTATCAGCCTGGGAAGAGGATTGACTAATGCCATTGACCCTCACTGAACCTGCAATAGCACCTGCTACGAGCAGAAAGGAAACACTGCTCCAGTCTCCTTCAACAATGTAACTAATATGATACGGTGGAACTTGCTCTGGCGGAGCAATATAAAAATACCGGTGATTGACGTGTCGTACATTTTTTCCAAAATGTCGCATCACATCCAATGTCAGATCTATGTAGGGTTTGCTGGCTAAATTATCTACCGTAATCATCACCTCTTCTTTGGCGGCAGCACCGAACGCCATGAGCAGTCCGGTTAAAAATTGTGAGCTAAGTGATCCATCCACTGTAATCGATGCCGGCTGCAAGGGCCCTTGAATTTGCAGGGGAAGCTTGCCCTCTTGTGAATGAATAGCAACGCCGAGTTGCGGAAATATCTGATCGAAAAAATCCATCGGCCTTGTTACCAGACTTCCTGAACCGGTTATGGTGAGCAATCGATTGCTCAGGGCTGCAATGGGAGTAAACATCCGAATTCCAAGTCCACTCTCACCACAATGTATGGTATCAGACTGGGGTTGAACTCCCCCGGACTGAATCAGCAGGGTATGATCGGATTGCATGTGTGGTGCAGCGCCTAACTTGGTGATCACATCCATCGCTGCCCGGTCATCATTGCTGTGTCCCGGGTTGAGCAAAGTTGTTTCCCCCTGGTGCAAGAGTGCAGCAGCGCAGGCACGTTGCATACTGCTTTTGCTTGCCGGTGCTTGCATAACACCCGAAACAGAAGAAGGAAAAACCGTTGCTTTCATGGTCAATAGTTAGCGTACTGTTATATTATAATCATCTCAAAGCCGGCTGATGCTTTGAGTGAAAAAATCAATGCTATTTTAATTGTTTGAGACGGGACATTAATTCCGGTACAGCAATTGGATGAATCATTGCTTCCCCAATTTTTTTCAACAAAATATACTGCATACCCGCCAGTGATTTTTTCTTGTCCATCGCCAGTACTTTTTCCACTTTCTTCCAATCGAAAGATGCTCTTGTTGGAAGTCCGTATCGCTCCAACAAATCAATAACTTTTGCAGATTGGCGGAAGCCGGTCAATTCTTCTGAGAGAAGCGCTGCATAGGTCATACCGATACTGATTGCCTGTCCATGGCTAAGCTCATACTGATTTTCGATGGCATGTCCGAGGGTATGTCCGAAGTTCAATAATTTTCTGTCCTTTTTTTCAAATTCATCTTCAGTCACGATTTTCATCTTGATGAGCACATTGGTTCGTATCATGCGTTCCAACAATTTCGGCTGTCGCCGGAATGTGGTCAGCGTTTCTCTTTCCAACAAACGAAACATTGCAGAATCGCGGATGGCAGCATGTTTGATGATTTCTGCAAAACCATTTTTCCATTCAATAATCGGAAGTGTTCTCAAAAAGTCAATGTCGAAGAGCAGCCATTCCGGCTGACGGATGAGTCCGACCATATTCTTATATATTCCCACATCGATTCCATTCTTTCCGCCGATGGCTGCATCGACCATTGCCAGCAAAGAGGTAGGAACGAGTCCAAAACGGATACCGCGCATATATATACCTGCCACATAGCCGGTAATATCGGTGATAACGCCACCGCCTACACCGACTAAGAAGGATTGCCGATCTGCACCGAATGCAATGAGCTGTTCGATGATGACATCAACAGTCACCTGAATTTTGTATTCTTCACCGGGCTTTAAAACAATTGTATTCCACCCCCGAAATTTTTTTCGGTGTGCAGCGAATACATGCTCATCAGTGATAAGGATGGTTTTATCCTTGTCACTCATTTTTTCCAGCGATGCGAAGGGCATGTTGAAATGACAAGTGACAGTTGCCTGTGAAAAATGAAAATCTGTTGTATTGCGCGCCATAGTGATCAGGTAGATTATTGCTTCATGATCTTATTCTGGTGATGGATACTTTCCATGTGTACCGCATCGAAATACCTCGTTACAAAATCCTTGCTTAGTCCCAGCTTCTCTCCTTTTGCATAGGCTCTGTCGAGTATCGTATTCCATCTGTTGGTTTGCAGAATGGTAATGTTGTTGTCTTTTTTGTACTGACCGATCTTCTCTGCCACTTTCATGCGCTGGCTAAGGATTTGCATCAGTTCATCGTCGAGGTTATTGATCTGCTGACGAAGTTTTTCCAGGTTGGCATGGTACTCTTCTGAGCTGGTATCTTCTTTTCTCCAGCGGATGTTCGTCACCATTTCACCCATTTTTTCCGGGGTGATCTGTTGTTTGGCATCGCTCCATGCCATATCGGGATCGATGTGACTTTCTACGATGAGGCCATCAAAATCAAGGTCAATGGCTGTCTGTGCTACATCTTGTAAAATATCGCGTCGTCCGCAAATATGTGAGGGGTCGTTGATCATGAGCGTGTCGGGGAAACGACGTTTCATTTCGATAGCGAGGTGCCACATCGGTGCATTTCGGTATTCTGTATTTCCATAGGAGCTGAATCCGCGGTGGATGAGTCCGATTTGTTCGATACCTGATTTTGAAACTCTTTCCATTGCTCCCAGCCACAGTTCGAGGTCCGGGTTGATGGGATTTTTTATTAAGACAGGAATCTTTACGCCGCGCAAAGCATCTGCTACTTCCTGAACACTAAATGGATTCACAGTTGTTCTTGCACCGATCCAAAGAACATCAATTCCAAAATGCAGGGCATCTTCCACTTGTTTTCCGGTAGCTACTTCGACCGTGACCGGAAGACCGGTGATTTTTTTAGCTGTCTGAAGCCAGGGAAGACCTTTGGTTCCTACGCCCTCAAAACTTCCCGGCCTTGTGCGGGGTTTCCAGATACCGGCGCGCAGCATATCAATTTTACCGGTGGCTGCCAGTCTCGTGGCAGTTTGCAGCACCTGCTCTTCTGTTTCTGCGCTGCAGGGTCCGGAAATAATGAGCGGACGTTTGGAAAACAATTCATCGATGTTCTTAGTGGTAGTTGTGGTCTGTTCCATGATCTATTTTTTAAAAAAACTTTATTAGGAGTGATGTTTCCCGGGATGAGGTGTTCTGTTATCGGCATCATTCATGCGAATACTTCTGCCACGGTATTTTTTTCCGTCGATGGCACGAATCATTTGCTGTGCGGAACCTTTTTCAATTTCTATCCAGCTGTTCATGTCCTTCATATCGATTTTTCCGAGGACCTCTTTCTTGAGGTCACTCATGTCGAGGATGAATTGCAGGAAGCTCGCCTTATAAAAACCATCCTTGGTGCCGAGGTTAACGAATAAGCGACGGTAACCGCTTCCACCCTTTGCAAAACTCTTGCGGCTGTCGCCTCTTCCTCCGGACTGAAATTCCTGCGAGCCGGACTTAGCAGATGTTTTGGATGATTTTTCTTTTTCACGCACATTCAGGTCTCCGGCATTTTCGTAGTATTTCAGGAATCGGTCAAATTCCATGGCAGCCACTCGCTTCAGTACTTCTTCCTTGGATATATCAGCAAATTTTTCAGTCAGCATGGGTACATAGGTTTCATAATTCCCGTGACTTATATCGGCTGATAAAAGTTTATCCATGAAATGGAAGAATTGTTTGCGACACACATCTTTACCTGAAGGAATATCGAGTTTGTGAAAACGTGTTTTGCTCAGTTTTTCGATTTGTCTGAACTTATACATCTCACGTGCATGTGCGATAGAGATACATATTCCCTGGTTACCGGCTCTTCCTGTACGACCGCTTCGGTGGGTATAGACTTCAGCGTCGTCCGGTAATTCATAGTTGATTACATGGCTGATTCCTGCCACATCGATTCCGCGTGCTGCCACATCAGTCGCTATAAGGAGTTGCAGACTTTTATCGCGGAATTGTCCCATTTCTTTTTCGCGCTGAGGTTGGGATAGGTCACCATGTACAGCATCGATGGCGTAACCTTCGCGTGTGAGACGGTCACATATTTCCTGCGCAGCTGCCTTGGTACGGGTGAAAACGATTCCATAGATACCGGGGTTGAAATCGATGATGCGTTTCAATGTTTCATAGCGGTAGTGAGCTGAAGTAACATAATACTGGTGATCGATGCTGGCATTGGCCGTGTTGACCTTACCAATCGTCACTTCCTTGGGTTGGTTCATGTAATTTTTGCTCACCTTTCTGATTTCGGGGGGCATGGTAGCACTGAACAACCAGGTACTCTCGCGGGCAGGGGTATTTTTCAGGATGAATTCGATGTCTTCCTGGAAGCCCATGTTGAGCATTTCATCTGCCTCATCGAGAACTACGTATTGAATTTTATCGAGTGCGATGGCTTTTCGCTCGATCAGGTCGATGAGTCTTCCGGGTGTAGCGACAACCAATTGAACCCCTCTTTTGATGTCTTTGATTTGCAGACCTATGGAAGAACCTCCGTACACAGCAACAGCTGATAAGCCGGGGAGATATTTCTTAAAAGCATCTACTTCTTTGACTATTTGCAGGCAGAGTTCCCGTGTAGGACAAACCACTAATGCTTGCGGGTGTAAGGGAGTTGGTTGCACCAATTGCAATAGTGGTAAGGCATAGGCTGCAGTCTTTCCTGTTCCTGTTTGTGCGAGTCCGATAAAGTCTTTAGTCCCACTGATCAGAACAGGAATGGCCTGTTCTTGTATGGCGGTGGGTTGTTCGTATCCCATCTCCGAGGTTGCCCTAACTAGCCGGGCATCCAATCCCAACGCTTCAAATTTATTCATGTGTTGTTTTTTTTTGGCTGCAAAGGTACAAGTGTGTGTCCGGTAATCACTTTTTAATTATCGGGCTTCCCTGATTGCGACTTGTACTCAAAGCATTATAGATTTATTTTAATATTCGTCTGATCTCATTGGCTCTGTTGATGAGTTCACTGAGGTATTCATAGTTTTCTTTTTCCAGGCATGCCTTGAATTTGAGCAACTGAGCGATGTGTTCATTCAGTACATCGAGAATGTTATCGCGGTTTTGCATGAGGATGGGTATCCACATTCCCGGATTACTTTTGGCGAGACGCACGGTGCTCTCGAATCCTCCGGAGGCAAGACCGAATATGGTATCTTCTTCTTTTTCCTTTTCCAGTACTGTGTTGGCCAGGGCAAAAGAAGTGATGTGTGAGATATGACTAACGTAGGCAACGTGTACATCGTGTTCTTCGGAGGTCATGTAAATAATGTTCATACCGAGGGTACGGTAAAGACTTTCTGTGATTTCCAATGCATCGGGTGCAGATTTTTCCCGGTCACAAATCACGGTTGCCTTTTCATCAAAGGCGCCGCAGATGGCTGCTTGCGGACCGCTGAATTCTGTTCCCCACATGGGGTGTGATGCAACAAAGCGAGATCGGTTGGGAGAGTCTTCAATGGTATCACAAAGGGTTTTTTTGGTAGAGCCAACATCCAGTACTACTTGTTGCCCGCAACGTTCCAATACGCCGGGGAGCATGCGTTCTGTGACATTGATGGGGGTAGCAAAAATGATAACATCCGATCGATCTACAGCTTCTTTCCAATCACTGATTTCGTCCACCAGACCGAGAGCCAATGCTTTTTCAGCATGCTGTGGATTGGCATCCACACCAATGATGGTGTCTGCAAATTTCCGCTCTTTTAGGGTGAGGGCCATGGATCCTCCTATCAATCCAATTCCGATGATCGTTACCCGCATATCAATTCGATTTATTGTATTCCTTTTGGTTCTTTATAATAACTCCGGAGTGGCGCTTTAATTGCCGGATCCGTGGATTTTAATTCGTTGAATGGCTTCTTCCATTTTTTCTTCCGATGCACACAAACTGATGCGTACATATTGATTTCCTGCCGAGCCAAAAATTCCTCCCGGGGTAAGAAAAACACCTGCCCGGTAAAGAATTCTGTCACTAAGGGCAAAAGCATCTGCATCTGATGCCGGAATGCCGGACCACAGGAATAGACCGGATTGATCGGGTGCGGGGTGGCAGCCAATCAATTCAAGCAGTTCCCAGGCTTTTTTTCTCCTTGCGGCATAGGTCGCATTCACTTCAGCATACCAGGAAGCATCCAGTTGCAAAGCTGCAACGGCAGCCTGTTGCACTGGCAGGAACATACCACTGTCCATATTGCTTTTAAAACGGAGCACTTCTTGAATCCGATCAGCAGCACCACTGAGCATACCTACCCGCCAGCCGGCCATGTTGTGGCTTTTAGAGAGAGAATTGAGTTCAATAGCGACCTCCATTGCCCCGACAATACTTAATATACTTCGAGGTGATTCATTTAAAATAAAACTATAGGGGTTGTCGTGGCATATTAAAATCCCGTGTTTCCTTCCAAAGTCGATGATTTGTTGAAAGAGTGCTGTATCTGCGTTTTGTCCTGTAGGCATGTGGGGATAGTTTACCCACATGAGTTTCACCCGGCTGAGATCGGCATTTTCCAATGCTTCCCAATCAGGTGCCCAGTTGTTTTTTTCCGAAAGGTGGTAATCGATGGGGGTTGCCCCAGAAAGTTGAACTGCACTTTTATAAGTTGGATAACCCGGATTAGGAATCAGGGCTTCATCTCCCGGCTGCAGGTAGGTCATGCAAATATGGAGTATTCCTTCTTTGCTACCCATGAGCGGAAGAATTTCAGTGGCAGGATCAAGTTGAACACCATAGTTTTTGAGGTACCAGGCAGACATGGCTTCCCGCAATGCGGGAACTCCTTTGTAGTTCTGGTATCCATGGGAGGAGGTAAGTGCAGCTTTTTCCTGCAAGGCCTTGATTACGGAAGGGTGCGGTGGCAGATCGGGACTGCCGATGCCCAGGTTAATGATGGATTTACCTTGACGGTTCAGTTCATCGATCTCGCGGAGTTTGGTGGAGAAATAATATTCACCGATACCGTCGAGGCGAGAGGACAAACGAAATGACTGAGGTGTTGGTTGCATGGCGTTCATCAGGCTTTTACTTGTTTTCCTTTTTTATAAATGCCAAAAATCTTCAGGTTATTGGTATGCTCACTAATTTCACTCAGCACCTTATCGAAACGCCCGCGGGATTCAAATTCCAGATCGGCATAAAAACCATATTTGAAATTGCTCCCCTGTATGGGCATACTTTGCAATTTGCTGAGGTTAACATCACAGGCTGCTATAGTGGTCAGAAACTTTGCCAATGCACCTTTGGAGAGATTGGTCTGG
>DAIMYK010000078.1:0-7855 GCA_036734525.1 Sediminibacterium sp.
AGTTTGCGCTGGCGCAGGATTGGCCCCTTTCGGGGCGGATGAACCGTGGGTGCCGTAGGTGTTCCCGCACAGCCCGGGGTTTTTTATATCGGTGTGAACAATGGGGGTGTTTGGAAAACAACCGACTACGGAAGAACCTGGAAACCCATTTTCGACAAAGAAAGCACCGGCTCTGTTGGTGATGTTACCGTATCTGCCTCCAACCCCAACCTGGTTATGGTTGCTTGTGGCGAAGGGTTACAACGACCCGATCTCTCTATTGGCAATGGTGTGTATAAATCAATGGATGGAGGCAAAACCTGGAAACACCTTGGACTTGCCAATGGACAACAAATTGGGAACGTCATCATAGATCCTACCAATGACAACAGAATTTTTGTTGCCGTATTGGGTCACCCCTATGGTCCCAATACAGAACGAGGCGTTTACCGTTCTCTCGATGGCGGTAATAATTGGGAGCGCGTACTCTATATTGATGAAAACACCGGCGCCACACAGGTTAGCTTCGACCCCAACGATCCAAATATCTTATATGCTGATCTCTGGGCAGGCAGACAGGGCCCCTGGGAGAATGGTGCCTGGAATGGCCCCGAAAGCGGGCTCTTCAAATCAACAGATGTCTGTAATACTTGTAAGTAGCTAACCAAAGTGTTGCCAACCACTGCACAAGGATTGGGCAGAATTGTATTTTGCATTGCCCCCTCTAACAGCAAACGACTCTATGCAACTGTTGATGCGGGAGAATATGGCGGCATCTATCGCAGCGATGATGCAGGTGAAAGCTGGACCAACATCAACAAAGATGCAAGGCTGTGGGGCAGGGGAAGCGACTTCGCGGAAGTAAAAGCAGACCCTACCAACGAAGACATTGTTTATACCGCAAATGTGGTTACCTGGAAATCTGTGGATGGGGGAAAAAACTGGAGCGCTTTTAGAGGCGCCCCCGGTGGTGACGATTACCACAGAATCTGGATTCATCCCACTAACCCAAAAATCATGTTATTCGCTGTTGATCAGGGAGCGATTATCACTGTTAACGGCGGGGAAACCTTTTCCTCCTGGTACAACCAGCCGACGGCTCAGTTTTATCATGTCAGTACCGACAACGATTTTCCCTACAATGTTTATGGCGGACAACAAGAGAGCGGATCTGCCTGCGTGGCTTCTCGCGGCAATGATGGTCAGATCACTGCCAGAGAATTTCATCCCGTAGGTGTGGAAGAATATGGTTATGTAGCAGCAGACCCGCTGAATCCGAATATTATTTATGGCGGCAAGATCACAAGGTTTGATAAGAGAACCGGACAAGTACAAAACATCGCACCGGAAGTAGTTCGCTCGGGGAAGTAGCGTTTTCTGCGCACCGCACCTGTTCTGTTTTCTCCCATCGATCCTAAGACACTCTACTTTGCAGGGAACGTATTATTCAAAACTACCAATGAAGGAAATAGCTGGGATATTATAAGTCCGGACCTTACAAGAGAAAGTTGGGACATCCCCGCAAGTGTTGGCATTTATGCATCAGAAGAAATGAAAAAAATGCCGAGAAGGGGGGTGATCTATACCGTGGCGCCTTCATTCAAGAGCATGAATACAATTTGGGTAGGAACAGATGATGGATACATTCAGGTAACCAATGACGCCGGAAAGACCTGGAAAAATGTTACCCCAAAAGAAATTACTTCCTGGAGCAAGGTGTCGCTCATGGAAGCGAGCCACTTCAATCCACAAGGCGCCTATGCTGCAGTCAACAGAATCCGATGCAGCGACATGAAACCATACATATATAAAACTGCCGATGGTGGAAAGTCCTGGCAACTAATTACGCGCGGCCTTCCCGACAATGAACCAATCAATGTCGTGCGAGAAGATCCTGTAAGAAAGGGACTGCTTTTCGCGGGATCAGAAAATGCTGTATATGTTTCTTTCGATGATGGAGAACATTGGCAATCGCTTCGGCTGAATATGCCGGCTACTTCCATCAGAGATCTGGTCATCAAAGACGACGATCTCGTGGTGGGTACTCATGGAAGAAGCTTCTGGATCATGGACGGCATCAATCCCCTTAGACAGCTTACTGAGACCGCCGCCCGCTCTGCTGCTATTCTCTACCAGCCGGCAACCACCTGGCGGGTAAGATGGAATATGTATACAGATACTCCATTCCCACAGGAAGAGCCTGCAGGAGAAAACCCGCCCGATGGCGCTGCCATTCATTACTATTTACAAGAGCCTGCACAGGGAGAAGTGGTGCTTGAAATTACCGATGCTGCCGGAAAAATTGTTCGTCGCTTCAGTAGCAACGATGCAGGTTATTCTTTGCCGGCAGATTTGAACATTCCGCTCTATTGGATTCGGCCGCAGGAAAAGCTATCAACAGCCAAAGGTGCTCATCGTTTTGTATGGGATCTTCGCTATGCCCCATTAGAAACATCTGTGTCTTTTCCCATTGCTGCCGTTTACAAAAACACAGCTCCTGAAAGCGCATCGCCCTGGGTATTGCCGGGCAATTATTCCGTAACACTGATTGTAAATGGAAAAGCATATTCGCAACCCCTGCTGATTAAAATGGATCCCCGGGTCAAGCTTTCTCCGGAACAGCTGGCACAATTGCACAGCGTATCACTGACCTGTTATCAGGCAAGAGAAACAGCTTTGCAAGGACTTCAGGAAATAGCTGTTGTGAAAAAACAAATCAAAGAATGGCTGGCAACCGATCGACCCGATAAAGATAAAATTTCTCTCTTGGAGCAACAGGTCGCTGAGTTAGAAGGAATGGGTGGTGGAAGAAGAGGTCGAGGTTCGGTTAGCGGACAGCCCGGTTTTGCTACGCTGGAAAGCAGGCTGGCTGCGATTGGCAGCATTTGGCAGGAGGCAGATCGTTTGCCTACACGTCAATCCATGGATGCTATGCAAGAGGCATTACAAGCACTGGGAGCGCTGCAGATCAGGTGGAGTCAATTGAAATCGGAAATAGAGAAAATTCAGTGATTGGTTGTAAGCAAAGAGCCTAACCCAACATGTTTTCTCTTTCCTTTTGCAAGCGGAACATTTCATCGCGCAGGCGGGCTGCTTCAATAAAATCCATGTCTCTGGCGGCCTTCTCCATTTGCTTTTTCGTCTGCGCAATCGCTTTTTCTATTTGCGGGATTGTGTTATAGGTTACCTGCTCGTCGGCTGCAACAGTTACAAGCTGTTCCTCTTGTTGTAATGCATAGGGCTTGGAGGGGTCGTATCCTTTGATATCTAAAACAGACCCCTGAGCACGTATCTGTTCCACACTTTTCATCACGGTACGCGGAATAATACCATGTTCAAGATTGTATGCCTTTTGCTTTTCTCTCCTGCGTGTTGTTTCATCAATCGTGCGCTGCATGCTCTCTGTTATTTTATCTGCATAAAAAATAACCCGGCCCTCTTCGTTTCGTGCTGCTCGTCCAGCTGTCTGTGTCAGTGATTTTTCGTTGCGCAAAAAGCCCTCCTTGTCCGCATCTAACACAGCTACCAGGGCTACTTCCGGCAGGTCCAACCCTTCTCTTAACAGATTCACACCCACCAATACATCAATCTCTCCCAGTCGGAGCTGCTGCAAAATTTCCACCCGCTCAAGGGTGTCAACATCACTGTGTATATATTTGGATCGAATTTTTATTCTGCCCAGGTATTTGTCCATCTCTTCGGCCATGCGCTTGGTAAGTGTCGTTACCAAAACACGAAAGCCCTTTTTTACTGTTACATCGATTTCCTCCAGCAAATCATCAATCTGATTGATGCTGGGCCGCACTTCAATGGGCGGATCCAGCAAGCCGGTCGGACGAACAATCTGTTCAACGACAACTCCACCCGTCTTCTGCAATTCATAATCTCCCGGTGTTGCACTCACAAATATGGTTTGCGCTGTCATCATTTCAAATTCCTGAAAATTCAGCGGGCGGTTATCGAGTGCGCTGGGCAGGCGAAACCCATAATCTACCAAAACCAGTTTTCTGCTTCTGTCTCCACCATACATACCGGCAACCTGCGGGATGGTCTGATGGCTTTCGTCGATCACACACAAAAAGTCAGAGGGAAAATAATCGAGCAGACAAAACGGTCTGGTTCCCGGGTTGCGCCTGTCAAAAAAACGGGAATAGTTTTCTATGCCATTGCAATAGCCCAGCTCGCGAATCATTTCCAGATCATACTCTACTCTCTCTTTTAAGCGCTGCGCTTCTACAAATTTTCCCTGTGAAGAAAAATATTCTATCTGCGCCATCATCTCGTCCTGTATTTCATGCATCACCTGCACGATCATCTCCTTGGGTGCCAGATAAATGGTAGCAGGAAAAATTGCGGCGTGCTCCATCGTTTCCATACGCTTGCCCGTATTGGTGTCAATGCTTTCGATGGACTCTATTTCGTCGCCGAAAAAAGTAATGCGATAACCAAAATCTACATAAGGGAGGTTGATATCAACCGTATCTCCTTTCACGCGAAAAGTTCCTCGTGTAAAGTCGCCCTGTGACCGGTTGTACAGGGAGTTCACCAGCGAATGCAGAAATCCTTGTCGTGAAATTGTTTGTCCGCATTGCAAGCGGATGATCCCGTTCGCATATTCGGTTGGGTTTCCCATACCATAAATACAACTCACGCTGGCAACAACAACGATGTCCCGCCTTCCACTCAATAATTGCGAGGTGGCTTGTAACCGTAATTTGTCCAGCTCTTCGTTGATGCTTAAATCTTTTTCTATGTAAACATCGCTTACCGGCATATATGCTTCCGGCTGATAATAATCATAGTAACTAACAAAGTAGCCTACTGCATTGTCGGGGAAAAACTGTTTGAACTCTCCGTAAAGCTGCGCCACCAGGGTTTTGTTGTGCGTCAATACGAGTGTTGGGCGCTGGGTTTGCGCAATCACATTGGCGATCGTAAATGTTTTTCCGCTGCCTGTAACACCGAGCAGGGTCTGGTATTGTTCGCCACTGTTCACGCCTTCCACCAATTGTTGTATGGCAGATGGCTGGTCGCCTGCGGGTTGATATGCTGTGTGAAGCGTGAATGGCATGAAGAAAATTGGGTGATAGTCTCCGCCTTCGGCGGAATGGCGGGAGCTATTGCAAAACTATGTTGTAAATAGGAACCGGAGGTCGAAAGTATTGCTCAGATTCGCGTTGGCGATAAATTTTTCTTACTACAGACATTCCTTTTACTACCCTGCCAAAAGCCGCAAAGCCTTGTCGGTCGGCGATGTTTTCTCCTCCGGCGTCCAGCCCCCTTTGTCTTCCTATACAAATAAAGAATTCTGAAGCGGCTGTGCCCGGTGCGCCCCTTGCCAAAGAAATTGTCCCGTCCTTGTGTTCAATCCCGGTCTTATCAGTGCTTTCGTGGGGTATGCCTCTCAGTGTAGAGGCCAGTTCATAGTTTGTCTTCCAGATACCTCCTTGTATCAGTTCTGTTTTGGGCGCGTTGCTGGGCTGGTTGTCGATGGTCAGCACCCGATAGAATTGACTGTTTTTATTATACCCGGAATCCACATAACGAAGAAAAGCCGCTACCGTTTGGGGTGCCTGTTTTGCATACAGCTCCAGTTCGATGTCACCAAAACCCGTCTGAATCAAAACATGGGGCGTTTCTGAATTGCGTGATTTCGGACCGCAAGCCAGCAAGAAGATCAGGATGCTCAAAAAGAAGCTGGAACGAAGTTGACGCATATCAATTACCAGGTAGGATTTTTTTTCTTTTTCTTCGACATTATCCAGGGCAACAAATCAGCTTCTGCAAATGCATTGTCCCAGCTATTGTGATTAACCCCGGGGTACTCAGTGTACTTTACTGTTCGTGCGCCTTTTTCTATAAGGCCCTTGTATAACTCCCTGTTGAAAGACGGCGGCACCACTACATCATCAGCTCCGTGGAATATCCACATGGGAACCGGACCCGCCTGAGCCAGAAAGGTGTTTACATCGGTTGCCCCGCAGATGGGAAAGGCCGCTGCAAAATAACCGGGATAGCGAACCAGCATATCATAGGTTCCCATGCCACCCAGTGAAAGGCCGCCGATATACATTCTTTTTTTGTCTGCCTTACCCGTGTTGATCAGGCTATCCATTAATTTTTTTACCAGCAGGGCCGGTGTGGTGGCAGTAAGCGTGGCATCATAGATCCATTCATTCATTTTTGGGCCACGCTTAAATCTAGCCCAGGCGCTGTCTTTGGGGCATTGCGGAAAAATGACTATGGCCGGGTGGTTGTTGCGGATATCTTCACGCGCAAAAAGTTTTCCTCCGTGCTTTAGCTGCAGCTCATTGTCGCTACCACGCTCACCGGATCCGTGCAGAAAGACAATCAACGGATACTTTTTTTCGGGACGATAATTTTCCGGATACAAAATACGGTAGCGCAGCGTGTCACTACCGGAAATCAGTTCTTGCTTTTCAAACGATGCAGGAGCTTGTGCCAGTAGCAGCCCGGTACTGGCGAATAGAAGTACGGCGGAAATAAATTTTTTCATTGCGCTGATTTTTATTCGTCTGATTTTATTTTAACCATTCAGGGTGTTGTTGATGCCAGGCGGGCAATTGCTGATAGGGCTCTGCGACAGTTAATAACTTTCCCTCTTCATATAGCCTGCCGAGAAATGTTATGCTGGTGGGCAGTCGCTGTCGATTGTCGAATCCTGTTGGTACACAAATTGCCGGATGGCCGGTAAGGTTGGTAATCGCACTTTGATTTCCGCTACCTCGCGTCGGACAAATCAGCACATCTATTGTATTCATTATATCGTTTACGTTTTTCATCAGCAAATATCGATGGCGGTTCGCGTTGATGTATTCTACCGCAGTCATCAGCCGGGATACACGAAACGAGTTAGGCCAATCGTATTTTCCTTGTCGTGTCATTTCATCATCAACGTTGTTTCTCGTGAACTCATCGAAGGCCGCCGCTGCTTCAGCGCTGATTACCACATCCATGATATTGAAGGGGTATGCTGCGCTATCCGGAAAATCTACAGGAATCAAAGTATATCCGGCATCCTGAAAAGAGCGCAATACTTTCCATTCGCTGCGGCTGGTGTCTTTTATGCGATCGAAATAATTTTTTGCATAGCCAATTCTTAATTGACGCGCATCTGCCGACTGTTGATAATCAAAGCGGGCGTTGACTGCGCTAGCATCTGCCCCGTCTGTTCCATGAATGAATGCGAAAACAATGGCGGCATCAGATGCGCTTCTACAAATAGGTCCGATTTTGTCGAGACTCCAGCTGAGAGTCATACCTCCGCTTCTGCTGATGCTCCCGAATGTTGGTCGCAATCCACTCAACCCGCAGGTAGAGGCAGGAGAAATAATAGACCCCCAGGTTTCTGTGCCTATGGCAAAGGGGATTAAACCCGCAGCCGTTGCTGCAGCCGATCCTGCAGAAGAGCCCGATGATCCGGTGGCGGTATTCCAGGGATTGCGCGTTCGGCCACCATACCAATAATCGCCCATCGCCAATGCGCCCAAAGTAAATTTGGCAACCAATACAGCTCCGGCCTCTTGCAGTCGTTGGTAAACATAGGCGTCTTCATCTATTACCTGCTCTTTATACGGTGCGGCGCCCCAGGTGGTTTTGGTTCCGCGAACTGCAAACAAATCTTTTAGTCCGTATGGAATTCCATGAAGTGGCCCCCTGTAATTTCCGGCAGCAATTTCTTCATCGGCTTTTTTGGCTTGTGCCATGGCCAGCTCTTCTGGTTTCGAAATCACACACTGCAGCGTGTCGCCATATTTTTTGATCCTATTGATGAAGAAGGATGTCAAATCAACAGAAGATATTTTTTTGTTCTTCACCAGATACGCCAACTCTGCAATGCTCATGAAGGCTAGCT
>DAIMYK010000079.1:0-7837 GCA_036734525.1 Sediminibacterium sp.
CCTTCATTCCCAGCCAGCTCATCACGGCTGCACCGGTAGCCAATCCGCCATGCAAAATCTCATCCCAGCCAATCATTTTTTTGCCCTGTGAACGCACGATTTTTTCCAATCTCTTTTCAAAATAACTCTGCACTTCATCCTGGTTTTTCAAACCCTCCTGCTTCATCAAGGCTTGCACTGCAGGGTCTTTTTCCCAATAGTTTTTGGGACATTCATCGCCACCTGTATGGAGGTAGGGGAAGGGGAATAGTTGCGCCAACTGGGTAACAACATCCGTTAAAAATTGATATACGGTATCCTTTACCGGTGACAAGGTATTATTGACCAGGGCAGTGGGCGGGTTACCACGTGACCAATCCATAAAATTTTCTCCGGAATTGACCTGATAGGTGGCGGCTAACTCCGGTGTGCCGGAAAGGTTTGGATAAGATACAACAGCAGCGAGACTATGCCCCGGAACATCTACCTCCGGCATGACATCGACAAAACGCTCTTTGGCATACTGAACCAGCTCACGGATATCTTCCTGGGTATAAAAACCACCGTGGTCTCTTTTTTCATTCTTCCCGGGTGAAGGGAAAGTGCCGAAATATCCTTGTTTTTTTACATTCCAGGCACCAACTTCAGTCAATCGCGGCCAACCCTTGATTTCGATGCGCCATCCCTGGTCATCTGTGAGGTGGAAGTGCAATACATTGTATTTATAGCGCACCATGTCATCAATGAATTGCTTGACTTCCTGTTTCGTGAAAAAATGACGAGACACATCCAGCATCAAACCCCTCCATCCAAAACGAGGCTGATCATGAATGGTGACGAAAGGTATTTTCCATGACATACCTGAGGCAGGCACATTGCGCTCAATGGCAGCAGGCATTAACTGAAAGAGGGATTGAATACCATAGAACCATCCGGCGGGTGTGGCTGCGCTGATCTCGATGCCTTTTTGATTTACAATCAAACGGTAACCCTCTTTACCCAAACTTTTATCTGTAATGTCTCCATTGACCAATCGAATGGTGGCATTGGCTGCATTTGTCCTTGAAATTGTTTGACCGCTGGCCTTTTGCCATCTCTCAGAAAAGGTGCGCACGACCCAACCGGCTTCAGTTGTAGCGGGAGCTGCAATCGTGATCTTCGGCGGTAAACTATACATGCCATTTCCTTTTTGCAAAGAAACCGGCTCAGGAATGATAGCAATGGTAGTATCGGCAGCCAGGGCTAACAGGGGAAGTGCACACAATAGCAGTGCAGGTGCGAGCAGTCGCATCTTCATAGGGCAAACTTTTCACTAAAATAAAGAATAAAGTCTTACCTCTTCCCACTAAATGATTCCATTGCCATTCGGATGGCAGGGTCATATTGAGATGCTACTTCATAGAAACCTTGCTGGTGAAATCTTTGGCGAGCCAGCAACATACTGCAACGTTGTACCAAAAACTATTCCAGTGGAGGGGTGAGGTTTTTTATTTCTATACCATCAGCAGAAGCTGCCGCAATTAACTGGGCCCGAAATGCCGACCCGGACTGAATAAAGCCGGCTACCCTTAGTGGATTGGAAATGGTATCCAATGCGCTGCGATTACCCAGATAAATTTCATATACCAGTCGGTTCAGCGTATTCCTGTACAACATGGTAAAAATTGCCGGTGTCATTGCTGTTGAATCCCAGGCAACTTTCTTATCGGGAAGAATACCTCCACCACCATATAGCTTCTTGCCGGCAGGGGTGGTATACACTTTCCCTTTTTGTTGCGTCGTATCATTTTCATCAATCATATTTTGGAGCATCCCATGTGGATCATCTTCTTTTTTGGACAGATTTCTTTCAACATAAGGACGTTGGATATTTCTACCGAGTGGAGTGAAATAACGAGCTGTGGTCAAACGAACTGCAGTACCTGAACTTAGATTAAATTGTTGCTGAACAAGTCCTTTTCCAAAACTTCTTCTTCCAATTATGGTTGCCCTGTCCCAATCCTGCAAAGCGCCTGCCAGGACCTCACTCGCAGCTGCCGATGTTTCGTCGATCAAAACCACCATCGGCCCTTCCTCAAAAATTCCAACCCTGGAGGCTTTATAGCTAGTCTTAGATTCATGTCTGCCTTCCGTATAAACGATCAATTTATCATCTGAAAGGAATTCATCCGCAATATCTATTGCCTCCTTCATTAGTCCGCCACCATTGCCACGAAGATCCAGTACGAGTTGTTGCATGCCTTTCTTCTTCAGCTGTTCCATTTGCTGCATGAATTCTTCATAGGTGCGATTGGCAAACTTACTGAGGTGAATGTACCCGGTATTTGCAGGCAACATAAATGCTGCATCTACTGCAGGCAAAGGAATATTGCCTTTGGTGAGAGATGTAATGATAGTTTTACCATTGCGCAGTACCTGCAATTGCAGATCTCTGCTGGGCTGTGAACGCAATATTTTTCGCACTTCTCCGGGAGCAAGATTTTGACCGGAAAGCCGCACCTTATCATTGACGGAAAGAAGAATATCTCCTGTCTGCAAACCGGCCTTAGCGGCAGGAGCATTGGGAATGACAAACATCACATGAACTGAATCCCGCAATAACTGAAACTCAATACCAATGCCCTGAAATGATTCATTCATTTCCTCCTCTGCCTCTTTTAGGTCTGCGTTGCTCATCCAAACAGAATGGGGATCGAGATGACTCAATAATTGCGTGCTGACCAGTTGATCGATGCTATCTGCTGATACATCATCTACATATTTTTCCCGCACCAGGCGAATCAACTCAGGCAGGGAAGATTGCTTGCCGGAAGATAAAATGGGCGCGTTGCCGGTTTTAGAACGCAACTGGTAACCAATGAACATACCGGCAATCATTACCAGGGAAAGTAAGAGCGGAAGGGCAACCTGTATTTTTTTACTTGACATAAATAGTGGTTCTTTGCAGAACAATGGGAGAACAAATATCTCAATAATTATTGAAAGCAGGTTGATGAACCGATATCCTTCCATTGACTGCCCAATAAATACAAAGAAATGCAGGTCCAACTGATAGCAGACAGCGGTGCCACCAAATGTGATTGGAAAATAATCGGCATTCCTAAGCCTAAAAAATTTACCACCCAGGGAATTAGTCCCTACTTTCTATCACCGGAGGCCATCTCTGCATTGCTTCAAAAAGAAGTAGTGACAAGGTTACAGGGCATCAATGTTCAGGCAGTACATTTTTATGGTACCGGACTCAGTTTACCGGAGAATCAAAAGATTTTGCAGCGGGTATTGCGCAGCCAGTTTCCGAAGGCGGAACTGGAAGTAGCCACAGACATGGTAGGTGCAGCCCGAGCACTTTGCGGACGAGAAAAAGGGATTGCCTGTATTTTAGGTACCGGCTCTAACTCTTGTTACTACAACGGAAAAAAGATAGTTCGCAATAGTCCGGGTATCGGCTATATCCTGGGTGATGAGGGAAGTGGTGCCTATCTGGGTAAAAAGCTGGTACAATACTATTTGTATGATATCATGGAGGAACCCCTCCGTACTGCCTTTGAGCTGCGATTTCATCAAAAAAGGGCAGATATCATGGAAAACGTTTATAAAAAACCCCTGGCCAACAGATACCTGGCTTCTTTCGCGATTTTCCTCGCCGAAAACAGGGGGCATTATATGGTCGAAAATATTCTGGAAGATGGATTGCGGGATTTTTTCCACCAACACCTCTTCTCCTTCCGGGAAATAAGATCGGTACCCATCCATTTCACCGGCAGTATTGCTTTTGGTTTCAAAGATGTTTTACAGGAACTTTGTAAGTTCTACGAATTAAAGGTGGGGAAAATCATCAAAACTCCAATGCAAGGACTTATCGAATATCACTCATAAACTATGAAAGAATTCATCCGATACACAGAGCAATCTTCACTCTACAGGCACCTGGAAAAAATGACAGTGGCGGAATTACTGCACAACATCAACCAGGAAGATAAAACGGTTCCTGATGCCGTATCCAAAGCCATACCCCAGATCGAGAAACTGGTATCAGCTATCAGCGATAAGATGCTTGCCGGTGGCAGACTTTTTTACATTGGTGCCGGTACGAGCGGCAGATTGGGGATAGTAGATGCCTGTGAATGTCCGCAAACTTTCGTTGTTCGCTCAGGCCTTGTTATCGGAATCATTGCGGGCGGAGATAAAGCCATCACAACAGCCGTTGAATTTGCTGAGGACAATCCTGATGAAGGATGGAATGATTTGTTGAAACATTTTGTGAGCGACAAAGATGTGGTAGTTGGTTTAGCAGCCAGTGGAAGTACACCCTATGTTATTGGAGCATTGAAGCAGTGCAGACGAAAGGGTATTATTACCGGAAGCATCAGTTGCAATCCCAATGCACCCGTTTCCCGCGAAGCCGACTTTCCGGTAGAAATCGTGGTTGGTCCGGAGTTCATCACCGGAAGTACCCGTATGAAAAGCGGTACTGCACAGAAACTGGTACTCAACATGATTTCAACTTCAGTGATGATCCAGCTGGGAAGAGTGGAAGACAACAAGATGGTCAACATGCAGCTGAGCAATGTGAAATTGGTGGACAGGGGGGTGAAGATGGTGATGGAAGGATTAGGACTTAAAGATTATGAAGAGGCAAAAGATTTGTTGTTGAAACATGGCAGTGTGAAACGTGCCATTGAGGCGGCGAGTCATAGTCATTAATATGGTGTATGCACGACATAGAGCCTTATTTTAACTGGAGGCATCTGTATATAGCCGAAGAAGACAAGCTATCGCCTTTTTTTGGCAGAACCTACAGTGAGTTTGAATATTCCCAAACGATCTACAATTATTTCATTCATCCCCAATGGGATGAATTTGGCAGTAAAACCCTTTATCTCAAGATCATTTATGTTGATTATGAGTTGCACTTTTGCATCATTGAGTTGATTGGAGAATGGAATGATGCGATTGAAAATGACATCATGTTACTCAAGAGGGAAGTCGGCGATGAACTGATGAAAAAGGGATTGACAAAATTCATCTTCATTGCAGAAAATGTATTGAACTTTCACAGCAGTGATAATGAATATTACCGGGAGTGGCAGGAGGAAGTAAGGGAAGAAGCAGGTTGGATTACCATATTGAATATGCCGGCGGCTACACAACATGACTTCCTGCGGAAGCGCTTACAAAACTATATGGAATTGATTGAATTGCCGGAATGGCGTTCCTATAAACCTTATCACCTCTTTAAAAAGATCGATGCTGCCATGACCCTGAGGTTAGGTGAATAACTTAGATACATATTTTGAATGCTAATAATTTCGTATCTTGACTTCAAATAGAACGGTATGTCTTTACCAGTAAATAATAAGAACAACAATAAAGGAGGGAAAAAAGGAAATGTGCCCGGGGCACAAAACTCCCGCTTTATACCCAAACCCGGAGCAGCTAAATCAAGTGGGGGTGGTAAAAAAATGATCAAGACAGGGGGCTCACGCGGAAGCTGATCTGTTGATCTCGAGAAATCCGACTAGTTATCCATCAGATCATCGTAAGCTGTTCTGAGTTCGTTCCAGGCATGGTTGTCACCGGCTTTTTTTGCCGCTGCGAGACCTTTCTCATACCATTCCAATGCTTCCTTTACCCGGTGATGGCTTGCCAATGCAGCAGCCAGGTGGTAGTATGAACCCACATAATCAGGTAACTCTTCCAGCAACTGCATCCAGACATTGATAGACTGCTCGGCCTGTCCGGCTTTCTGGTATTCCAGTGCCAGTGCATGCCGTAGAAAGGGGTCATTCGGCTGATCTTTCAGGAATGCCAGTAATTTTTCCATCCTGTCCATAGCCAAAGATAAGCTGCCGGTTTGTCTACTTCTCCCCTCTCTAAAAAAAAATTAACTATTCCCTTAACAGCACAATGTATTTACTCCCTAACTTTGTATAGTTGCATAAACAACTATTTTCGATCCTTCACCCTTTTTACAATTATCAACTGCCCGTATGAAGATACTCGTATGCATCAGTCGAACTCCGGATACCACATCCCGAATTGCTTTCACTGATAACAGCACCCGTTTTGATGAAACAGATGTACAATGGATTATCAATCCTTACGACGAATGGTATGCACTGGTGCGCGCCATTGAGTTAAAAGAAAAGAATCCGGACACAGTCTTACACCTGGTTTCTGCCGGTGGCCCGGAAATGGATGCTATTTTGAGAAAAGCCCTGGCACTGGGCGGTGATGAAGCTTTCCGCATTGACACAGATAGTCGGGATAGTTATACGATTGCTGCTCATTTGGCAGCACTTTGCCACCAGCAGCAGTATCAATTGATATTTACAGGTAAGGAAGCAATTGATACCAACAATGGTGTTTTAGGTGGGATGCTGGCAGAATTATACCCTGCTGAATATGTATCTCTGGCAACACAGTTAGAACTTGGTTCGGAGGGATGCACCGTTACCCGTGAAATTGAGGGTGGTGAAGAGACCCTTACTTGTCCTTTGCCTGCCGTGATCAGCTGTCAGAAAGGGATGGCGGAGCAGCGCATCCCCAATATGCGGGGCATCATGGGTGCACGTACCAAGCCCCTGCACGTTATTACACCTGAAGCAGTTACCCCACTTACTTCCATCGTGCAATATGAATTACCTGCACCGAAGGCGGGGGTTAAATTGGTGAGTGCTGATCAGCCGGAAGAACTCATTCGTTTGCTACACGAGGAAGCCAAAGTTTTATAACCTTATTAAAATCAAGATATGTCAGTTTTAATTATAGCAGATTTGCAGGAAGGTCACATCAAAAAATCATCTAACAGTGTTATCAGTTATGGAAGTGCTATTGCCCGCCAGATGGGGAAAGAAGCTTCCGTCTTGGTATTGGGTACCTGTACCGAAGATTTGAGTGCACTGGGAAACTTTGGTGCTACCAAAGTTTATCAGGTGGATGATGCCGGTTTATCCCTGGTAGATCCAAAGGTTTACATCCAGGTAATTGCAGCGGCCGTAGCATCTACCGGAGCTGAAGTGGTTGTTTTCGGTAACAATCCTACTGCCAAGGCCGTAGCTCCCGGACTTTCTGCCAAATTAGGGGCAGGGCTTGTAGCCGGTGCCTGTGCCTTACCGGATACATCGAATGGGTTCAGTGTAAAGAAGACCGTATTTTCCGGAAAAGCATTTGCCACTGTTTCCATTTTAACAGATAAAAAAATCATTACGCTGCAACCCAATAGTGTTACCATTGCACCGGTGGGTGGTGTAGCCCAGGTAGAAAAATTGTCTGTTGCAGTTCCGACGACAGCCCGCAAGGTTACAGCAGTAAAGAAAACGGAGGGTGAAGTTCCACTTACCGAGGCCGATGTGGTGGTGAGTGGTGGACGAGGCATGAAAGGACCGGAACATTGGGGTGTTTTATTAGACCTAGCCAAAGCCCTCAAAGCAGGAACTGCCTGCAGCCGCCCTGTTGGGGATGCACATTGGAGACCACATCATGAACATGTCGGACAAACAGGTGTGCAAATTGCACCGAATCTATATTTTGCATTGGGAATTTCCGGAGCGATACAGCACCTGGCCGGAGTTAACAGAAGCAAAGTCATTGTCGTGATCAACAAGGATCCGGAAGCACCCTTTTTTAAGGCGGCGGATTATGGTATCGTAGGCGATCTTTTCGAAGTGGTACCTCGTCTCACAGCAGCCATTGAAAAGCTCCATGCCGACAAATAAATGACTATAGCGCCTTTGCAGCTGCTTTGGCTTTTTCGGATAAGGCCCGGTAATCTTCCCTCACCGGATTAAAGACATCCATGAGGCGACAATCTGTGATGGCACTGCCCGAATGACGAACTCCTGAAGGAATAGCCAGG
>DAIMYK010000080.1:0-7834 GCA_036734525.1 Sediminibacterium sp.
AAGACCTGAGCGGATGGCACACTTTCGGAAAGACCACCGTTAACCCATCCTGGAAAGTCGCTGATGGATGTATTTTTTATGATGCAGCCAGCAAAACGGCTGAAGAGAGGAAGGGGCCCGGCGACCTGGTGACCAATGATGAATTTGAAAATTTTCACCTGGAACTTGAATGGAAAGTAAGTAAAAACGGAAACTGCGGTATTATTTTCTGGTCCAAAGAAGAGAATGACCGATTCAAAGAATCATGGCATACAGGACCTGAAATGCAGGTGCTGGATAATGACGGCCACCCCGATGGAAAAATTCCCAAACACCGTGCCGGCAACCTCTACGATTTAATTGCATCCAAAGAAGGAATTGTAAAACCCTTTGAACAGTGGAACAAAGCAGAAATCATTGCAGATCACGGATTGTTGATTTTCCGTCTTAATGATGAAGAAGTGCTGCGCACACGTTATGATGATGAAAACTGGAAGGTGCTGATAGCAGGCAGCAAATTCAAAACGAAAAAAGATTTCGGCACTTTTACCAAAGGTCACATCGTTTTACAAGACCATGGTGATAATGTGTGGTACCGGAACATCAGGATTCGCTCACTTTAATTTCTTTTATCTGTAGAATTAATTTTGCAGAACTGATACTTTCGATCTGATTCTTTTATGCAACTCTCCATACCGGATGATACCTACTTCATGCAGCAGGCACTTGTGCAAGCCAGGATGGCTTTCGAAGCCGATGAAGTGCCCGTGGGAGCTGTTGTAGTAATGCAGAACAGAATCATTGCCCGCGGACATAACCAGGTAGAGCAACTCACTGATGCTACCGCACACGCGGAAATGCTCGCGCTCACCAGTGCCTTTCATCTTCTCGGTACCAAATACCTGCCCGATGCCACGCTCTACGTTACCCTCGAACCCTGCCTGATGTGCTGTGGAGCACTTTTCTGGGGGAAAATTGGCAGGGTAGTTTACGGTGCTTCCGATCCCAAAAATGGATTCCGCTCCAAAACCAATCCCCACTGGCCACTGCATCCCTCCACCGAGCTGCTGGGAGGTATTTTAGAGGAACCCTGCGCTGCACTCATGACCAGCTTCTTCCGAAATAAACGCTGAGTAAGGTTACTTTTGTCGAAATCTGGAACAATTCAGCCAACTTATCCCAATAAGTGAAGGAACCCTCCTAATTTTGCAACATCATTTACCTTAAAAATTTATTTGTATGTCTTTTACACTGGCCCCGCTTCCCTACGCACATGATGCACTGGAACCGCATATCGATACACTGACCATGCAGATCCACCATGGAAAACACCACCAGGCCTATGTTGACAATCTGAATAAAGCCATCGCCGGCACGCCCAACGAGGGAAAGAGTCTGGCGGAATTAGTAGCCGTTGCAGGTAGCATCAGTGCCGCAGTAAGAAACAATGGCGGAGGTCACTGGAACCACACTTTCTTTTGGGAAAGCCTGGCACCAAATGCAGGTGGAAATCCTTCAGGTGCCCTGGCTGATGCCATCACCGCTGCCTTCGGAAGTTTCGATGCTTTCAAAGAAAAACTGGCTGCTGCCGGCATGACCCGTTTTGGAAGTGGATGGGCCTGGCTGATTGTAAAGGAAGGAAAGTTGGAAGTTTGCTCTACCCCTAACCAGGACAATCCGCTGATGGATATCGCTGAAACAAAAGGTACACCCATTCTGGGCGTGGATGTATGGGAACACGCATACTACCTGAAATACCAAAACAGAAGAGCTGATTATCTGTCTGCTTTCTGGAACGTTGTCAACTGGAATAAAGTGGCAGAAAGATTCGCTGCTGCTCAATAAATCATTCAATCACCGGACTGCTGAATTTTTCAGCAGTCCTTACATTTTTTTTATGAAACCATTCATTACCTGCCTAACCCTTCTCATTTTTTTGAGTTCCTGTAGCAACAACCGTCTTGTCATCATGAGCAAAGGCGCTCCCGAAATCAACGAAGAAGCCGGAACCATTGCAGGAAAAGACGGTGCAGGTCATGAAGAAACTTCTTTACAAACAAGTCGCAGTGACTGGAAACTGGAATCTCCTGCCGGCAAGGGAACAGTAGATCTGAAAGAAAAAGGACTCTATGTGGTGAATGTAAAAAATGATACCATCATCGGCAGCTTGCAGAACTATGTTGCTGCAGAAAATGCAGGACAAGTAGTATCACAAGAAACAGTCATCAAAAAATTAGACTCTCTCAAACTCTTGGTAGAAGGAAAAAATGTTTCAGCAGCCAACAGAAATTTTTATATCCTGCCCAACAGTGCGGCACTCATCACTACTAACATCGAAGCTGAAATCGTAGGCCCCTATCACAAGATGACATCTGCTTATGCAAAAGACGGGGCAGCACCCGAGGTTTAACGTTTCTATAGCATTCGCGATATCAGGGAAACCATTGGCAAGCTGGAAGTACTGACACAGCCGATCAAAAAATAATCATTCCTCCGGAACAGGATCATACCCTTCTCCGCCCCCCGGGCGACAACTGCTGATGCGCTTAATTGCCAGCCATCCTCCCTTGAAAAGGCCGTGTCTTTGAAGTGCGGTCACTGTGTACTGAGAGCAAGTTGGCGTGTACCGACATTTCGGACCCATCAAAGGAGAAATACCATATTGATACACCCTCACCAATGCAATGAATGGCAAGACAATGATGTTACCCAATGCCCGGAGTAAGTTCACTATTTGGCAGGAGTTAATACAATATTTCTGTACTCAACCGGACCATGGTCTCCCTGCAGATAAATGGGCCCCGGCTCTCCCTCCTTACTATCAAGAGCACCACCGGTTATCCCAGGAATGATCTGATCTACGATAATGGCTTTGCCGTTGGCTATGACAGTTACTCTTCTGCCGATGAGCGTGATGTCATATGTCTGCCACTCACCGGGCTTTTTAGCTGCCATTTCATTGGGCGTAAGGAAACCGTAGATTCCACCAAACAACGTGGAAGAGGGTTCCAGTCCATAATTATCTTCTACCTGTACTTCATAACGACCCCTGAGATATACTCCACTATTGCTTCCGGCAGGATACCGAAATTCTATGTGCAATTTAAAATCAGTGAACTGCGCATCCGTAATAATATTAGAACCCGAACGCGGACTTTTCAGGATACCATTTTCAGCTACCCACTGTTGCTCCTTACCCGACATATGCCAGCCATCGAGATTTTTTCCATTGAACAATGGAATGGGCTTGCCCCAAACAACAGGAGATGTTCTTTTCAGCAATGGGGCCCTAACACCGGTAAAGGGATATCGCGCACCCCTCGGAGTGGTGATGAACCCGCTCAATTGATCATTCTCCAATGTACCCTCAAAAAGCATGGGGTTATTGCTGGCGTCCCACTGCGTGGGGATGGAGAAGCTGACTTTACCATTGTCATATTTCACTTCAGCAATGGGACGGGCACTTCCGCCTTCCACCACAAAATATCCAACCTATGTTTTCAATCCCGATAACTTCACTTCCAGCCAGGAAGGTGCTACCCGATCCATTTGAACTGTAAGATCCCAGCGCCCTATGATGGGTCGGCTGTCTTTGATTTGAGCTAGCAATTCACTCTTCGGGAAGGTCAACAATAAAGCAACCAATAAAAAGCTTAAGAAGCGACGATACATAAGGAAAAGTTTAGTAGAAAGTTAGTGAAATAAGACAATAAATCTCAAGTTTAAGATGAAAACTTCTCTTAAAGGCGTAACAGAAATCAAAAAAACGCCCCATAAATTAATTACATTTACCTAAGTACTTTTTAATTCAACTCATGTATATGAAAAAGAATCTATTGGCATGCATCATAGTGATTCTCCCCACTTTGTTATGGGCGCAGAAAAAACAAGATTCACTCTGGAAAGAAAGCTTAAAAAAATCTGCACTGGAACAGGTTCAGTTAAAAGCAAAAAATATTCAGGAGATGGTAGATATGGTGTTTAGTTTCGGCGAACTCGGATTCCAGGAATTCGAAACATCTCGATACCTGACTGATATACTTTCAAAAAATGGATTCGAAGTACAAAAAGAAATTTCAGGCATTCCGACTGCCTGGATGGCAAAATGGGGCTCTGGAAGTCCGGTAATTGCTTTGGGCAGCGACATAGATTGTATCCCCAAGGCCTCTCAAAAACCCGGTGTGGCTTTTAAATCACCGATTGTAGATGGCGCGCCCGGACATGGGGAGGGACACAATTCAGGGCAAGCTGTAATTATTTATGCTGCCATCGCGGTAAAAAAAATAATGGAAGAAAATAAGATCCCCGGTACGCTTGTCATTTGGCCGGGCGTTGCCGAAGAATTAGTAGCAAGTAAAGCCTGGTACATTCGTGATGGCTATTTCAAAAATGTAGACGCCTGTATATTTACGCATGTAAGCAGTGACTTCTCAACTGATTATGGAGAAAATGGCGGAAACGGATAGGTGAGTGTGAACTTTGATTTTGAAGGAGATGCAGCCCATGCTGCCGGAGCACCCTGGAGAGGGAAAAGCGCACTAGATGCAGTGGAATTAATGAATATAGGATGGAATTTCAAAAGGGAACATCTTAAGCCCACCCAGCGATCTCACTATGTTATTCGCGATGGTGGCGATCAACCCAATGTTGTTCCATCCAAAGCAAGTGTATGGTATTATTTTAGAGAAAGAACTTACAATGACATATTTAAAAATTATCAGTCCGGTATCCAGATAGCTCAAGGCGCAGCTATGATGACCGATACCAAAATGTCATATAATATTCTCGGGACAGCCTGGCCCGGACATTTCAATAAACCTTTGGCAGAAGCCATGTACAAAAATATTTTGCGCGTGGGTATGCCGACATGGTCGGAAGAAGATGAACAGCTGGCACTGGCAGTTCAAAAACTTTTAGAAGCACCGGAAAAAGACAACCAAGGCAGGCCAATTAAAGGAATGAGAAAAACAATCGATACCCTGAAGGGGTCTGTAGCATTCTCATGGGGAGGAGGTTCGGATGATATTGCTGACATTTCCTGGAATGTTCCAACCATTGTTCTCCGGTATCCGGCAAACATTCAGGGCACAAAGGGACATCATTGGGGAGATGCCATTGCAATGGCTACCCCCATTGCACACAAAGGATGTGTTGCCGGTGCCAAAGCCACAGCGCTCACATTAATCGATCTCTTGACCACCCCGACAATTTAACTACAGGCAAAAGATTATTTTACAAATGTTCAGACTAAAAACCAACAATACATTCCCTTTATTTCAGCCAAAGATCCACCACCGATTTATCTGAATAAAGAGATCATGGAAAAGAACCGTGAAAAGATGAAATCCTTCTACTATGACCCAACAAAATACAATAGCTACCTGGAGCAATTGGGTATTCGCTATCCTACATTGAGTCAACAACAATAAGGTTCGCAATTACTGAGGTGTAGCAACAACTGAAGCCGGCTTCTCCAGCAATTCTTTCTTTACAAGATAGATGTAAGGATGATGAAAGTGGTGTACAAAAATTTGCTTGTCACTATCCGGAAATCTGCTGTAGTAAGCAGCATCGGGTTGCAAAACAACGGTGATTCCCGTTCTCACATAATTAGAGCTGTGTACAAACCCGGGTACCTGCAGCCCCTGCAGTTTCCCTTCCACCCGTTTACCCAATAATTTCCCCAGGTACTTTTCAAAATTTCTTTGCGCTTTGCGTGTCGGCTTTTCAATTCTATTGTACACATACCTCGCTGCCCATCGGGTCGGAATTTTTTGCTTGCTGATCATCTCATCTACTCCTTTAAAAGGATTGACATCATTGGCATCGCTAACCGTTTGCACGGTAATGGGCAATTCAGGCACCCAATCTGCCGCATTTACCACATTCATAGCCCAGCCCCCCGCAGTGGCTGCTTCATAATCGTATGCAAAAAATAAGTTGCCTGGCTTGGGGGCCGCCGTAGAATAGGTTTTCATCTGCCAGGCAGCAGGAAGTTCTCCCTTTTTTTGCTGCTGTCGCAGGAAGGCCGTTAACAGATAAGAGATAACTCCTCCCTGACTGTGGCCCGTGATATATAACTGTCGGTAACCCTTGTCAAAAAGCGAATCAAGCCGTGAACGTATGTCTCTGGAGAGATAGGCAGTGCTGATCATCCAGCCAACATGAACTGCCGCCCGCGGATGATCGGCCACCTGGTAATTCACCGTATCAGCACCCGGCAAAACAATGGTACCCTTTGCAGGTATCATGGCCGCATAAAAATTCACCAGCCAACTATCCGGTTCGGGCACGGTGCCACGAACCGTTATCACAGCAGTGGACTTCCCGTCAGTCCACAATTCCCATTTGTTCATCAGTCCCAATTCTGGTGAACTATATGTTCGCTTGAAACGGGTAGGTGTAGCAACGTAATTGCTATCCGTGAAATAACGGGCTCCGCTACCTGTTCTTACCGAAACTGACAAAATCTCAGCCAATTCTTCCTTGTTATAGCCGGGTGTTAACTGCTGTGCCTGAATGTAGTTTTCTGAAAACACTATAAACAAAATAGTAGTAATGGCGAAGCAGATTTTCCTTATCCAATTCATCGTGGTGGTAAATTATATGTTGAGAGGGCAAATGACCTTCCATAAAATTAAACTTTTTCCCTGCGCAAAAGGTGTGACTTATTCCGTCACCTGCAGTCGCAGGTGTTCCACTATCCGGTGCATGGCAAGTGTATCCATGGCACAATATTCTTCCAGTGCCTTGCGCACTGCCTGAATTTTTTCAAGATCAGTCTCCCATTGGAGACGAAAAAAGGAAGCACCCGCATTCATACCATTGTTGATAGTCAGCTGGGTGTGGTTATCCTCCGGCGAGATGGCTGCAAGCACCGTCTTAAGCGTGAGTGAACTTCCCATGGCAGTATGATAATAATACCCCTTGGTAAATACTTCCATCAGATCTACCAGTCTTTCGATCACTGCTTGAATGGCTGCTTCTTTTTCAGGATATTCCCGAACATATTCCAACAACCTGGTTTTTTCAAAAACTACATTATAAACAATGATCGAACCCTTATCACCCAACACTCCGAGTAAGTTGTCAAGTAAATAGCGGGAAGACTCATAAATATCCCCGGCAAGATAATGGTGGTGTTCGAGATCACTCCCCGGCTCTCTTTGAATGTACACATCGTATTGAAAGCATACTGCCCTGAAAGGCCAATGCCCATCTTGTAAAGGAACAGGGGAGTTCCATGCCTCAAAATCAAAATAATATACCGGGTACTCTATTGTAGCCAGAAAATTTTTGACCAGATCACGCCGGATACTGGTCTCCCGAACCACCTGCGCCGGCGCGGTTTCGCCCACATGGCAGTGCGTATAAAAATCACAACGATAGGGTCGGGTACATTGCGGACCGGGAACAATGCCTTCGGGGGCAATTTTTTCAGTCAGCATATTTTTCAATGCAAACGATTTTTCTCCAATCGCCGGCTGTCTGGACAGTAATTCTTTGGTGAGGTCTTCTGTAGCAAATAGTTCATTCAACTGCAGGGCACCCCTTCGTATGTATTGATTGTTGACATACACAAGGGAAAATGCTTTGAGTGATAAGCCTGCAGAAGTAATGACATAATATTGAAATGCGGCGTCAAGCTTATAGATGTCTTTTACCTGGGTGCTGCTCTTCACTTCATACGCATACCATTGACCATTTTTTTTAACCAGTATATCCACTGCGCACAACAATCCTTCAAACTGAAACGCTGCTTCATAAATAACTGTTACCCCGGCTGCGATCAACTCAGCAGTCTTCTTGACGGAGAGCGCATACTGGTAGGGTTCAGGAGGGGATGCATCATGCC
>DAIMYK010000081.1:0-7677 GCA_036734525.1 Sediminibacterium sp.
ATCGGTAACCTGACCGAAGCCATGGAAGTTCTTTTGTATCCTACAGGTCTAGAAGGACAGCTGATTAAAGAAGAACTGAAAAAAGAAATAGAAGTGCATGCTTTGTTGCCCGATGATCTGGAAGAATATCCCTGGGCCGGTCACCTTGGTATCAGAATGGCAGAAAAAATCATCCCGGTGATCGAGCAAAGCAATACCAGCCTGGTTTTCATCAATACACGCGGTATGAGTGAGACCTGGTTCCAGACGATTTTACAAAAAGCCCCACAACTGGCAGGTATCATCGCCCTTCACCATGGCAGCATGGAACCCACCCTTCGTGCCTGGGTAGAAAATGCTTTACACGAAGGCAAACTAAAAGCTGTGGTATGCACTGCCAGTCTTGACCTGGGCGTAGATTTCAGACCCGTTGATACGGTCATTCAGGTAGGATCACCTAAAGGTGTTGCACGGTTTTTACAGCGTGCAGGCAGAAGCGGACATGGTCCGCACGAGATCAGCCGCCTGTTTTTTCTCCCCACCCATTCTTTGGAATTAATTGAGGTAGCTGCGCTGAAAACAGCCATCGAAGAATCGATCGTAGAGAACAGGGATCCACAGGTACTCTGCTTCGATGTACTGCTGCAATACATTTGTACCCTGGCAGCAGGCGGAGGCATTGATGCCAAAAAAATGTTAGCAGAAATCAGAACCACCCATTGCTTTGCAGCCATCACAGATGATGAATGGAATGAAGTTATTCTGCAACTCACGCGGGGTGGAAAAGCACTACAACAATATGATGAATACCAAAAACTGGTATTGATTGACGGACTCCTCTACTTTCGGAACAGAGGAATGATCATGCGCCACCGCTTACACATCGGAACAATCGTAAGCGATGCCATGATGAAAGTAAAAACAACGAGCGGACAATACATCGGAGTAATCGAAGAATGGTTCATCAGCAAATTGCTGCCGGGAGATGTATTTACCCTCGCAGGTCGCAACCTTGAATTACTCGGCGTGCGTGAAATGCAGGTATTGGTGAGACCCTCGAAAAAGAATAAATCGATTATCCCTTCCTGGATGGGTGGACGCATGAGTTTAACTGCCAATTTGGGAGCCCTGCTGCGCAGGACTTTCCAGCGGGTGCTGGAAGAAGAAAACCAGGAAGAACTGATTGCACTGCAACCACTGATGCGCAGGCAGCAGGAATTGTCTGAAATCCCTTCGGGGGAAATACTCTTGATCGAGCACATTGAAGACAAGGAAGGATATCATTTACTCGTTTACCCCTTTGAGGGAAGACAGGTGCACGAAGCGATCAGCGCTCTGCTGGCTTACCGCATCGGAAAAATATTACCCATCAGTTTTTCCATCTCCATGAATGACTATGGCTTTGAATTACTCAGTGACCAACCCATTCCTGTAGATGACAGCAATGTTCATGAACTCTTCTCTACCGATCATCTGATAGAAGACATTCAGAGAAGTGTGAACAATACCGAAATGGCGAGAAGAAAATTCCGCGATATCGCTGTTATCGGTGGATTGATTTTTCAAGGCATGCCGGGAGAAACCAAAAAAGCCAGGCACCTGCAATCCTCTGCTTCGCTCCTGTTCAATGTACTGGAACAACATGATCAGGACAATCTATTGATTCGACAGGCTTACCGGGAAGTGCTGTTTGAACAAATGGAAGAAGTACGATTGCGAAATGCACTGCAACGAATACAAACACATCCCATTCACATTCGATTTCCACCCCAACTCACCCCCCTCTCGTTCCCCATCATTGCAGATGGATTGAACAGAAATAATTTATCGACCGAAAAACTGGAAGACCGGATCAAAAAAATGCAACGAAGCCTGAAAAAATAAACCATCCGGAACTATCTTGCCACTTCTACACATTGTATGCACGCAGCCCCTCTTTTATTCAATCCCCTCGATCAACATTGCTGGCTTTCGCCCCATCGTTGTCTTTTTTGGGAAGAACAAAAAATGCTGGTTTTATCAGACCTGCATTGGGGCAAGAGTGGACATTTCAGGAAACACGGACTGGCGGTGCCGGATGCAACAGCAACGGAAGACCTGCATCGCCTGACCCAACAGATGAGTTACTTTCAGCCGGAGCAGGTAGTGATTGTAGGAGATATGTTCCACAGCCATGCCAACTTACAGATGGAACAATGGATTCGTTGGCGCAATAATTTTTCGTCTGTAGACTTCATGCTCATCAAAGGCAACCACGATATTCTTCACCAAGATTGGTACGACCGCTCGAACATCCGATTGATCGAACACCATTGGTGGCAGGCCCCCTTTTATTTTGTGCATGATGCAGAGGACGGTGAGCTTTCCACGGAAGAGGAAGGCATGATCATTTCGGGCCACCTGCATCCTGGCATTGCCATGAAGGGCAGCGGCAAACAAAGTTTGCGCTTACCCTGTTATTATTATTCGGCTCCCAATTTATATTTACCTGCTTTCAGTCAATTTAGTGGAATGGCGACTATCAGGCCCAAAAAAAAGGACCAGGTATTCGCTATTGTAGGTTCGGAAGTCGTAGCAGTATAAATGATGTTGTATCGCCGGTGAAAAAAATTGGAATTCGATCATGAAAATTTTTTACCATCCCATCTATGCGCATCCGTTGCCGGAAAACCATCGTTTTCCGATGGTAAAATATGAGCTCATTCCTGCTCAGTTGTTGCACGAAGGCACGTTGGAATCCCATGAAATAATTGCTCCCGGCATTTGTCCCGACGAATGGATAACCGCTGTACACACAACAGAGTACTTGCACAAACTCAATACACTTTCTTTAACTGCTTCTGAGCAGAGGAGTATTGGGTTCCCGCAGTCAGCTGAACTCATTCAACGAGAAAAAATGATCACCCAAGGTACAGTCGATGCTTGTCACCGGGCGATGAAGGAGAGGGTATCACTCAATGTTGCCGGTGGCACGCACCATGCATTTGCTGACAGGGGCGAGGGATTTTGTCTGATCAATGACATGGCGGTAGCTGCTGCCTATTAATTGCGGGAAAAGCTGGCGAGACAAATTATTATCATTGATTTGGATGTACACCAGGGCAATGGCACTGCCAGTATATTCAGGGATGAACCCCGGGTCTTTACCATGAGCATGCATGGCGCACATAATTATCCTTTCAGAAAAGAAAAATCAGATTTGGATCTGCCACTCGCTGATGGCTGTTCCGGCGCTGATTATCTTTCATTGCTGCACCAACATCTTCCGGTTTTACTTGACCGGCTGCAACCTGATTTTGCTTTTTATCTCAGTGGTGTAGATGTTCTTGACACGGATAAATTCGGAAAACTTAAATTGACCCTACAGGATTGCAGCGAACGCGATCGCTATGTGTTCACGCAATTACAGAAGAAAAATATACCGGTAGTAGTCGCTATGGGTGGCGGCTATTCCCCCAACGTCAAAACCATTGTGGATGCCCACTGCAATACATTTAGAATTGCCAGAAACATCTTTGGCTGAAGCAGAAAAATATTCCTTCGTGGTGTGAAGAGGCAATCAATTCAACTTCTTCTTCAAACTGCTTACCTGCTCCTGTAAAGTATTCACCATCCCCGCCAACTGGCTGACATCCCAACGGGGTGCAGGCGTTGCCTTCTGAATAATATATACTGCCCGCCAGATCTCCAACACATCCTCCGCATTCACCTGATACGGCTCATACACCGGATTGTCACTGAGTAAGGTCAACTTGTTTCTGGACTTAGCATTGCGCAACACACGTTTGTAAACAACACCCTCCTGCTTCGATAAAACAACATAGGTATTGCTGTTCTTCACTTCCTCCAGATCATCCACCTTCTCCCCCACGCTCACACTGCCTCTCGGCGTCGCCAACATACTGTCCCCCAAAATCTAAAAAGCCCGGTAATTGCCCGGTGCCAACATAGGTAGCGTAAATGTATTCAACTCATCAATGAACTCCGGATCACCATACCCATTCAAATAACCTGCGGCTGCTTTCACAGGCACCAACCTGATTTCCGCACTGCCACTCTGCAGCAACTTGCTGCTGCGCCTCCTCTCTAAATAACTGCCCCCTGTTTTTTCCGATAAATCCTTGAACAAAAAATCTTCCAGACTAATCGAAAACAAATGACAAATCGTTTCCATCACCTCCAGCCGCGGCTCAGCACGCTCCTCTTCATAAGCACCCACCAACGATCGCTTGATCGATAATTTGTTGGCAAATTCTTCCTGCGTCCATCCGCGCAATTTGCGGAGATACTTCAGATTTTTTCCGGCAAATGACATAACTAATGGTTTTAGCAGCAAATTACTAACATTTTTAGTTTCTGCCAAATTTTTTTGTATATCGCCCCTTTTCCGCTTCCCCCGCTTGCAGAACTAAATCGTATCTTGCGCCTATGGCAACCAGCAGTAAAAAGAAAAAAAAGGATCAACCCATTATCCTCATCACCAATGACGACAGCATCCACGCACCGGGCATCCGGGCCCTGGTAGAAGCTGTAAAAGGCCTCGGTAAAATCGTAGTAGTAGCTCCCGATAAACCCCAAAGTGGTATGGGACATGCCATCACCATCGGTAACCCCCTCCGCCTCCACAAACTCCACCTCTTCGAAGATGTGGAGGCCTATAGCTGCACAGGTACGCCTGTAGATTGCGTGAAACTGGCAGTAGATAAAGTATTGCACCGCAAACCGGATATCTGCCTGAGCGGTATCAACCACGGCGCCAACCACTCTATCAACGTCATCTATTCCGGCACTATGTCTGCTGCTCTGGAAGCATCCATCGAATCAATTCCCAGCATCGGCTTCAGCCTGCTCGACCTGAGCATCGAAGCCGATTTCACTGCAGCCGCTCATTATGCCCGCTCTCTTGTTGAACAGATCATGCACCAACCTTTGAACGAACCCCATCTCTGCCTCAACGTGAACATACCCAAAGGACCTCTCTCCGAAATCAAAGGCGTTAAGGTATGCAGACAGGCCTACGCCAAATACAACGAAGAATTTGATGAACGCAAAGACCCCAATGGCAGAAGATATTATTGGCTCACCGGTGTTTTCGTTAATTTCGATAAAGGCAAAGACACCGATGTATGGGCACTACAACACAAGTATGTGAGTGTTGTACCCGTTCAATTCGACCTGACACACATGCCCCTGAAAAAGAATCTTGAAAAAATATTGGCATGAACTTCCTGCTGAAAGACAAAATTCCTCTCGGACTACTCCTTGGATTTTCCACACCCCTGCTGGGCTTTCTCGTTTTTTATCTGGCACGTTTCAGCAGCTTCTCCATCAAAGAATTCATCGACGTACTGATGCTGGAAAGACACCTGCTATCCGGTATCATTACCATCTCTCTAGTGGCGAACGTTTTTATTTTCACACTCTACATCAATATCAAGCACGATAAAACCGCCATCGGTATTTTCATTGCTTCATTGATCTATGGTCTCTTCGCTCTCTACCTGAAATGGTTCTGATGAGCGCAAAAACCGGCACCCATGCCCACCCGATACTACATCATAGCAGGAGAAGCCAGCGGTGATCTGCATGGCAGCAATCTTATCCGAGCCATCAGGGTTCAAGACCCCGAAGCAATCATCCGTTGCTGGGGTGGTGACCTGATGCAATCTGCCGGTGGTACATTGGTAAAACATTACCGCGACCTCGCCTTCATGGGCTTCTGGGAAGTACTCAAAAACCTTCCGACCATACTCCAAAACCTGAACTTTTGTAAAAAAGACATCACCGCTTTCCGACCCGATGTACTGATTTGCATCGACTATCCGGGATTCAACTTGCGCATAGCAGAATGGGCTCACGCACAAGCATACAAAGTTGCCTACTACATATCACCCCAGGTCTGGGCATGGAAGGAAAAAAGAGTCATCAAAATGAAAAAGATCATTGACGAAATGATCTGCATTCTTCCCTTTGAAAAAGAATACTTCGCCCAAAAATGGAACTGGCAAGTACACTATGTGGGCCATCCCCTGTTGGAAGTAGTGGACAAATTGCAAGAAGAAAAAGCCACTGAAAAAATTACATGGCACAAGAACCTTACTATCTCGTCACCTCCTCAGCATCCCATCATCGCTCTGCTTCCCGGTAGTCGCCAACAGGAAATCAAAAAAATACTACCGGCACTATTGGAAGTGACCAGGCACTTCCCCCAACATGATTTTGCCGTTGCTTTAGCCCCCGGATTAGACCCCTCCTTTTATCAAACCATGCTGGAACCTTACCCGCAGGTTTTTCAGGTACGCAACCAAACACATGCCCTGCTGATGCAATCTGCTGCTGCCATTGTTACCAGTGGTACAGCTACGCTGGAAACAGCCCTGCTGGGCGTTCCGGAAGTTGTAGTCTATAAGGGAAGTCCGATCAGCTTCTTCATTGCCAAACACCTGATCAACATTCCCTATATCGCCCTGGTTAACCTGATCATGAACAAACAAGTAGTTACCGAATTGATCCAAGATCAGGTCACACCCGAACAACTGGAAAAAGAATTGAACCAGATACTCTTCAGCACACCTGTCCGGCTGAGGATGGGAACGGACTATGAAAAATTGCGCAACCAATTGCATACCGGTGCCAAAGCATCAGAAAAAGCAGCAGAGATAATTGTCAGACTCAGCAGGAATACTAGCGCATCAACATCGGCTTGATCACCCATCTGAACAACATCACCAGCAAGCCAAATAAAAAAATAATCAGGGAAATCCTGTTCATCCCATGCATGTATTTCATCCAACTGCCCTGGGGCACATCGGACTTTTTCTTGAGATAAAGGTATTCCGCCATTTGTCGGAGAATGCCCATGGTGTAATTTTTTTCAAAGGTAATACCCCCAAAGATGCAATCCTCCTTTGTTTAACTCATCTTTGCAGGAAATTGTATCCCCTTGCGCACCCTCCTCCTTTCTACCTGTCTTTGCCTGCTCTGGCAATTTTCTTCCGCCCAATTCCGAATCGACCGCATTGATATCATCCGGGACTCATTCGGTGTACCTCATATCTTCGCACCCACCGACCCCGAAGTAGCTTACGGACTTGCCTGGGCAGCAGCAGAAGATGATTTTTCTACCATTCAGGAATCACTGATCATCGGCAAGGCACTCTCCGGCATCTACAAAGGCAAGGAAGGAGCACAAACAGATTACATCATCCACCTGATGGGCATTCCGGAACTGGTCAATGCCCGCTATGACAAAGACCTGAGTCCGGCCTTTCAACGATTACTGGAAGGGTATTGTGCCGGACTGAATGCCTATGCACAAGCACATCCTAAAGAAATTCTCCTGAAAAGAGCTTTTCCGGTTACCCCCCGTGACCTTATCCAGTATTCAGTTCTTCAACTCTGTGTTCTCTCAGGAGCAGACAAAGCTCTGGGTTCTATTTTCAGGGGAACACAACCGCAACTGACCAACCTCCAACCGGGTGGCAGCAATGCCTTTGCCTTCAACAGCAGCAAAACCAACAACGGTCATACCTTTCTCACCATCAATGCTCACCAACCACTGGAAGGACCGGTAGCATTTTATGAAGCACATCTCTGCAGCGAGGAAGGATGGAACATACTGTGTTCGAATTTTCCGGGCGCCCCCTTCATTCAACATTGCGCCAACGAATTCCTGTGCAGGGCACACACCGTAAATAA
>DAIMYK010000082.1:0-7664 GCA_036734525.1 Sediminibacterium sp.
AATCAAGTCCGGTGTTCTTGCTAAAATATTTTTTTCAGCAACAGCCCTATTTTTTTCTGTTTTTTTGCTATCATCATTTATTTCAACACCTGCTAACCAAGACGCTATTGTCGGAGTATGGAAAACAGGGGAGGGGACTGCCATGGTGCGCATTTATAAAAATGGTGACAAATACCAGGGAAAAATCGTTTGGTTAAAAGAGCCCAATGATCCTGAAACCGGGAAGCCTAAAATAGATAAAAACCATCCCGATGAATCTGTTCGTTCCAGACCAATTCTCGGTCTTATTAATGTTTGGGGTTTCGTTCACAAAGGAGAAAATGTGTGGGAAGAAGGCAATATCTATGATCCTAAAAACGGAAATACATACTCCTGCACCATTAAACTGGATAATCCCAATACTCTTGAAGTAAGAGGATATATCGGAGTTTCATTGATCGGTAGAACCGATGTATGGACAAGACAGGTAGCTAAATAATGATCAAAAATTATTATAAAAAAAGCCCTGTATTCAGGGCTTTTTTTATGCGATGGTGCCAATTGGCAGTAATTATATTAGGGAGATACGAAGTTTAAACTGATACTGAAAAACAGTGGATTGCCCAGATTGCTTGTAAAATAGCGCAGATTGTCTTTGCGGGCATCATACTGATTCATTACATCAAACCTCCAATTGTATCGAAGTCCGGCTTGTGCATTCAACCATACAAAACCACTTATTTTTTTGTCCCACATAATTCTTGGTTTCAATTCGCTGCGCTGTATAAATACAGTGCCATTGGGACTATTGGCCAGACCCATACAGAATATATTCCCCTCCATTTCATATCCTAATTGGAAAATATTTGAAGTTGATACATTGTACCGCAAATAACCACGGGCAGGCATGAACAATTCCATGCCCCAATGATCATTGAAGGTTTTGTTCCAAAATAACACAGGCAGATGAATAACCTGACCAGCCCGATAAGTTCTGGCTAGACCGACACCAATCATGTTCTTTTCAGATTTTTTCCAACCATACACGGCTGCCCCACTCACAGTGAATGCCTTACCGTTCACGTCACTGATGCGTTGAAAGACACCATTACCATCGAGACTGGCCTGAAAAATGAGAAAGTTTTTTTCATTCAGTGGTTTAAAAACAGTTGTATTGATTCCCGCGCTTACCATTGCTGAATTATTCAAGCCATTGGCAAATAAATTGGTGCCGGGCTTTTCTATGAAGAACCTGCTGCCCCAGTAATTAGCACCCAGTTGCCAAATAAGTTTGGTATTGGAAATCAATGGCAAATTGACCTGGAATCGATAAGAACTAACCCTGTTGACATGAAATTCCTGCATTGCAGGTAGCATGGATGACACCGGTATAGCAGGCATATGGAAATCACCCTGGTATTCATATCCTGCACTGATGATGCGCTGGGGAGTTTGATTCAATACTTTTTGAGTACAATAGCGCTTGACGCCTTCAGCATCACCAAATTTACTGTAATCGAATGATTCAGTAGTATCTACTTGCTGTGCTGTCAGCACAAAAGGTACCAAAATCGTCAGTAATAGATTTATTTTTTTCATACAGATGGTATTCTTTTTTTAGAAGATTGGCAAATATATAATAAAAAAAATGATAGTGTATCTATTGTTGAATGTAGCAGCCTATCTGATAACCGAATCGAATAGGATACCGTTTCGACAAGTATCATCTTAAAACTAGTATTGACTATTAAACAAACAGAAGAAAATTCTCAAAAGATAACAGTGATGATTACCAACCGATGGACTTGAAATTATTGGAAGTGAAGAAGTAAGTCACTATTCGCTCTATGAAAACCACTACCAATAGACATATCACTCCGGCAGAACTAATGCGCCACAAAAGTTCCGATTCAGCGCCCTGCCCGGCACGAATGCCCCACAAGGCCCAGGCTATAGTAAGTGGAAATCCGGCAATCCGAAAACGCAGTAGCATAAAAAGTGATAGTACGATGGCTATTGTGATCATGACCGCACTCCAAATTTCCGGCTCCAAAGGACCCCCTTTCCAGTTGATCTTTACAAGATAGGCTGTGATATTGGCTATTGTAGCAACACTAATCCAACCCAAATACACTGTAAACGGGGCTATGAGTAATGTTTGCAACCACAATGGAAACATTCTGATCCCTTTTCTTCCACTAATGAATAACCGTATTAGTATTATTAATAGTTGAAACATTACCAGTAAACTTAGTTCTACTTGTAAATAGTGCCAACAAAGAATCCAAAGAATATTACATGCACAAGTCCACCAATAAAAACGATTCACCCTTTGTATATATTCCTGCGCCGGATGACTGGTCAGATTGCTCCTGGTGAGAAAAATAGTAATTGTAATATTGTATGCCAGTAATAGCATATATATAATACCCCAAATGGAGAAAGTAAATCCTGCAGGAACAAACTTATTCGGATAAAAAGCTGAAATCTGTCCGGTATTGTATCCATTAATTGGAAGAATATTTGCAAGGGCATTGACAGCAATCATAGCAGCCCAGGCAATCCAGCACCAGAAAATACTCATATGCTTGGTAGATCTAAAAATACTCATGGCATGTATTTTTTGAACCAATTGATATGTGCATTGAATCTATGTATGATATAGCTGGGTACACTGATACCATGGTGTTGATTCGGATAAATGATCAATTGAGTCGGTATTCCCACTGATTTAAATGCCTGATACATTTGTTCAGCACCAATGACAGGCACATTGAAATCTGCCTGACTGGCCATGAAAAGGGTAGGTGTTTTGATTTTATTTACCTGAAAGAAGGGGTATGATAAATTCAACCATTTCTGGGGATTCTCCCAGGGCTTGCCCAATTCGTTTTCATATTGTGAAATATACTGGTCTGAACCATAAAAGGACAAAGTAAGGGAACTTCCCGCTCCGCTTACCGCTGCCTTAAAGCGCTTATCTGTTGCAATGGTATAGTTGGTTAATATTCCTCCATAACTCCAACCTGCAATGGCCATTCTGTTAGAATCTACTAGTCCTGACTTTATCAGTGACTCCGTAATCGCCAATATATCTTTTACTTCCTTGTTACCCCAGTCCGCAAATATACTTTTTGTATATGCCGCCCCTCTTCCGGAGCTGCCACGATAGTTCACAGCTACAACGGTATATCCTGCCCCAGCCAAAATTTGTCGATACAGATCAAATCCAAATTCATCCTGGGCAACGGGGCCGCCATGAATAAATAATACGAGTGGTTGTTTGGTTGCAGTGGAATCAGTGGTATACAATATTCCATTCACCTGGTTTCTATCTGAACTGATTGCAGAAATTCCACGAACATGCATCCGTTTCAAAGGTGCCAGGAATGCATCTTGCAGCTTGGTGATGGTTTCAAATTTATTGTTCCTCCATAAACAAATTTCATTCGGTCGATGTGGATTGGAATAAAGTGCTACCCTGTCACCCTTGTTATTCATATGTAAAGAACTATATATTCCGTCTGCCGGTGTAATGGGTTTGGCATCATTTCCACTTAAACCAAAGCGGTAGAAAAATTGGTATCGGTCATCCTCAACAGCTGAAATGACAGCATCGCCTTCTCTTGTCCAGGTTACTCCATCAACACTCCTGTCAATACCTGCAGAAAGTACAGTTGATTTTTTGGAAGATAAATCCAGTAACATCAATAGCTTTAAATCATACATATCAAATGCCATTTCAGTCGCTGACCGTATGTATGCGATTTTTTGGCCGTCCGGACTAAACTTAGCATTTCGGTCACCACCTTTGAAATCAGTGATTTGTTCAGCTACAGCACCGGCCTTTGCAGCGATAAGGAAAATATCTGTGTTATCATTTTTATCCGGATCACTGCTAATATTACTAGTATAAACAATTCGATTGCCATCCGGGCTTATATCGGCATCTCTTTCATCGAATTTGCCTTTTGTCAGTGTATCCAGCTTCTTTTCCTGGATATGCCATATGTATAAATGAGTTTTTCTATTATCCAAATATCCTTCATAATCCTGTTTGAACTGATACCTGTCAATTTCATAAGGTTTTCGGATATTGGTTTTAGCGCTATCGGCATAATTGAAATCACGAATGGTAAACAAAATGCGCTTTCCATCGGGGAACCACTGATAAGAACTAATCTCACCTTTGATATGAGTCTGCTGTCTGGCTTCCCCACCTCTGCGGTCGAGGAGATACAGTTGGCTACCTTCTTTTTCTTCTTTCCCTGCTGCCATAAATGAGATGTACTTGCCATCGGGACTCCAGTTGGCACCTGAATAACTCTTTGTTTGTTCCGTCAATGGAATTGTCTCATTTCCATCAGCACTCACCATGTACAGTTTGGATTGATTTTTATCTTTGGCAGAATCAACTGTCCCATGTGAATATAGAATCCAATTGCCCTCAGGCGATATTTTGGGAGAACTGATGTTATTGACCCTATATACATCATTTGGTCCTATCCAGCGCTGCGCACCTACATCAGTTATTACAAGAAGAATTAGCATCGTATGGAAAAATCGGGGGGATAATTTCATAATATTTTTTTTAATTAGAAGCTAATAACATTCCAGTTTAGTTTTCGGCAATTTTCATTGAGCAGACGTATATCGCCTTCTAATAGGGATTTTTGCTGCGTGCGGTATTTTTCCCATTCAGCATGCAGGTCCTGTGTTCTTTTGATATGGCCTTCAGTTATGTAAGGAACATTACCCTCAGCTTCACCCTTTACAAATATGATATTGGCACTCAGTTTATTCACAAAATTGATTACATCATCATTTGTTTGAGACTTGCGTTGTATGAGCTGGGCCTCCCAATCTTTAATTTTAATGAGAATCGAACCCGCATGTTGATTGAGTGTATCAAAGGTTGGGTTCCCTTCAGTTCTATCCATCAACTCTCTCAACTGTTGTTGTAACTTATGCATCTGGGTGACAGCCACATGTATTTCTTCTACATCATCTGAGAGTAGCTTTAAGAGTCTTTCTTGCTCCTGATAGGCTTCTGCTGTAACCAGGGTAGGATAGTCTTTCAGATAACGGGGATCAGTAAGAACTTTGAACTGTTGAGTTTGAGATTTGCCATTGATAGTGAGACGTACCGAATAATTTCCTGGTATTACTACACGTCCTTTATCACTTCCTTCAATGAGAACATTATCAATAGTGGGCAGATTCCTGTGACACAAATCCCAAACAAATCTGTTCAGGCCGTTTCGAACTTCTATTGTCGGATCATCTTGTAAGTGATTGTTGCCTTGCTTATTGGGTGGTTTCTGCGAATAGTAGGTTCTGATGCTTGTGCCGCCTGCGTCTAAAATTTCTATTGTGATGTTTTTTACTGCTTCTTTGTCCAGAATATGGAAAAAGATCTGTGCTCCTGTCACCGGGTTAGCCATTGTAGTATTGATGGTTCTCGGTTCCTTGTCAACCGGAAACACTTGATTTAACGGGCTACCCACTGATAATCGATAAGCGTCTTTTACGGGTAAAAGTGCAAAGCTATCTTTTATACCTGCAGCATTTTTGCGAAGAGGGGTGAGGTCATCTAATATCCAGAATGCCCTTCCCTGTGTGCTTGCTAACAAATGATTTTGATGAAGCTTCAGGTCTGTTATAGGGGTTACCGGCAGATTCAGCTGAAGTTGTTGCCAGTTTTTGCCTCCATTATAGGAAATATAGAATCCTGTTTCCGTTCCTGCATACAAAAGATCTTTCACTTCATTGTCTTCCCGAACAACCCTTACATAAGCTCCATAAGGAATGCCCGTTTGAATTTTAGTCCATGTTGCACCATAGTCAGTAGATTTATATATAAAAGGCGTGAAGTCGTTCAATTTATACCTGTGTACTGCAAGATAAACTGTCCCTTTGTTGTGAGGAGACACTTCTATAGCATTGACCTGATTACCTCGCATTCCTTCAGGCGAAATATTTGTCCAGTCCTTTCCGCCATTGCGGGTCACATAAACCATACCGTCATCACTGCCGGTGTACATTACTCCGTTTTCATGTGGAGATTCTGCGACGTAAGTGATGGTACAATAGTTTTCACCTCCGGCTCCTTCATTGGTAAAGGGTCCCCCGCTCTTACCCATTTTTGTGGTATCGTGCGTGGTGAGATCAGGAGATATTACTTCCCATGATTTGCCCAGGTTCGTGGTTTTGAAAAGTCGGTTACCGGCATGATAAAATACCCCTTTTTGATGCAAAGAATGAATGATGGGCGCATTCCAATTGAAGCGATATGTCATGTCTTTGGGATCCAGTGCCTGGTATTGAACCGGGTATTCCATGATATTGTGTTGCTCATTGATTTTAGTCATCAGCAATCCGATAGTACCCTGATAGCTTCCCCCCATTACATGATCTGGCTGGTCGGGGTCAAATGCCAGAAATGCAGATTCACCACCTGCTGAATAAGACCAATCACGCTCGCTAATTCTTCCTCCCCATGAAGTACCCATGCTCGCTAACTTGACTGATGTATTGTCCTGTTGTCCGGCATACAGGTTATAAGGGAATAAGTTATCTGCATTGATGCGGTAGAATTGTGCAGTCGGTTGATTGTCTTGTGATGACCAAGATTGACCCCCATTGAAACTGATAGAAGCTCCTCCATCATTGGCAACAATCATATTTTTGGGGTTGTCCGGATTGATCCATAACTGGTGGTAATCACCATGAGGTGCGCGGAATGATTCCCAGGTTCTTCCTCCGTCGATAGATTTTATGGCAGGTGAATTGAGCACATAAATTGTATTGGGATCCTTGGGGTCAGTAGTTGCTTCAATATAATACCAGGCACGTTGCACCAAACGGTGATCTTTACTTACCCTGTTCCAGTGACTTCCTGCATCTTGGGATACAAATAATCCCCCCTGTTCCTTTTCGGTGTCACTTTCAACAATCAGGTACAATTTATCCGGGTTTCCTCCAGCCAGATTGATACTCATCTTGCCCAATTCTTTGGGTAATCCTTCCTGAATTTTCTCCCAGGTATCACCACCATCTTTGCTCTTGTATAATCCCGACCCCTTGCCTCCACTAATGACTTTCCAGGGCAAACGGCGATGTTCCCACATTGCAGCGTATAAAATGCGGGGATTTGTTGGGTCAATGGCCAGATCAACACAACCCGTATTTTCATCTATGTATAATAGTCTTTTCCAGGTTTTACCCCCATTATCAGTTCTAAATACACCCCTGTCAGGTGAGGGACCATGGAGCGGGCCCTGAGCAGCTACATAAGCTACATCAGGGTTATTGGGATGAATTCTGATATTGGCTATGTGCCTGGTAAGTTCCAAACCCAGATGCTTCCAGGTTTTACCTGCATCTGTGGAACGATATACCCCATCACCATAAGAAGTCATAACCCCACGTGGCGCATGTTACCCCATTCCCACATAAACTACATTTGCATCAGATGGAGCCCAAGCTACAGCTACTACCGAACCCGTATTGAAATAACCATCTGAAATATTCTTCCAGCTGATACCGGCATCTTCCGTTTTCCATACACCGCCTCCTGTTGTGCCCATATAATAGATCTGGTTGTTTCCCGGAACTCCGGTCGCAGTAACTGAACGGCCACCCCGCATTGGAACGGCATTGCGACATATTAGAGGTTGATAGTA
>DAIMYK010000083.1:0-7636 GCA_036734525.1 Sediminibacterium sp.
CCATAATCCCGAACATTGAACAAGGCCTATTCAGATCCATTTGCGGTTCATGAAATACCAGCTGATTAGTATCGATACCCCCAGAGAGAGCACCACCGGAATATAGAATGCATGGGGTGAGTGCATATAAGGAATATCTACGTTCATTCCATAGATGGCTGCTACCAGTGCGGGGAGCGACAAAATGATGGTGATGGAAGTAAGTCGCTTCATCACGGAATTCAGGTTATTGCTGATAACACTGGCAAAAGCATCGAGGGTGGAAGTGAGGATATTGGTATAAATATTTGCCATTTCAAGTGCCTGACTTGTATCGATGATCAGGTCATTGAGTAATTCTCTCTCTTCCTCATTCAGTTCAAGTGAATTGGTTCGCTCCAGCTTCATCATCAACAACTCATTGCTGCGAAGGGCTGTTACAAAATATACCAGGCTCTTTTGTATCCGCATCAGGTTCAGCAGGTCTTCATTGCTATTGCTTTCATAAAGACTATTCTCGTAGTGATTCCGTCGGTGATTGATTTCTTTGAGAAATTCCATGAATGTCTGAACAACTTTCTCAAATACTTTCAGCACCATGATATTTTTCTGGTCCGGATGCCGCTTCTGAAAAGTATGCAGGAATTTTTTGATGGCACCATTGTCAAATGAATTCACAGTTACGATCTGTGTCTCTGTTAAAATGATGCAGATAGGTATGGTGATATAAAAGGCATCGCTGTCATTGAAGGAATTGTTCTCAGTAGGGGTCTTGATAACAACAAACTTTACATCATCTTCTTTTTCAAATCGAGGCCTTTCGTCTATGTCCAGCGAATCACGCAGGAATTCTATGGGGATATTCAGTTCATGACTGATCTCGATAAATTCTTCCTCCCGAAAAGGGGGCACCAGATTCCCCCATACTCCTTTTTCTGCCTGATCGGTTTCAATGGTCTGACCATCCAAGGTTTTAAAATACTGAATCATGGATAATGTTTAGATATTGGATGAAAGCTCAATCGTACCGGTGAAAACCCGCTCTGCCGGGCCACATAGCCAGATATCTTCAAACGAATGCTCTCCCGTTTTAGTAAAATTTACTGCCAATTCTCCACCCCGTGTGAAAATGGCCGTACGTTGTTTCTCTCTGCTTTCTCCAGCACATGCCAGCGCTGCTGCTGTAACTCCGGTTCCGCAACTTAGGGTTTCATCCTCAACACCCCGCTCATAAGTTCTCACCCTCAAACCCCGTGGTACACTCTGAACAAAATAGACATTGATACCTTGCTCGGAAAATTCTTTATTGTACCGTATGCGTTTCCCTTCTTCCTCCTCCGGAAAATGTTGAACATCTTCCACCATTCTGATGTAATGGGGGGAACCGGTGTGTAGAATAGCATCAGCGCCCCTGTGGTCGATTGAATTCACAGGTAACATGTGCAGATGTATCCACCCATTCTCTGCTAAACGGGCCTCGTGCGGACCATCAGATGCGAGGAACCTGAACTCTTTTTTGTTAATGCCTATGGCAGATGCAAATCTGGTGAGACAGCGACCTCCATTGCCACAAAGACTGCCTTCTCTTCCATCAGCATTATAATACTTCATTTCAAAATCGAAATCGGAATGTGCGAGCAGAATCATCAGCCCATCAGCTCCGATGCCTGTTCTCCGGTGACAAAGAGCAGCAATCTGCTCAGCACTCAGAGATGGAACTGAGCCACGACCATCGAGCACAATGAAGTCATTACCTGCTCCCTGGTATTTGAAGAATGACAGGAGCATAGTCTAATCGGTGAATGAATTTTAGCTGGCAAAGATGCGCAGAAATGCCCGATTAACGTTCGTTATCGGATAGAATTTGTAATGTATTTCGGATCTGTCTGTCAATTGTTTCACCGGCTTTTGTGCTAAACTCTTGCACCACCCGACTGGCAACAATGGCACTGAGACTTAAACAGGAATGTCCCAATAACTTCCCTAATCCATAAATCGCACTTGTTTCCATTTCAAAATTGGTAGCACGGTGATTGCCGTAATGGAAATCTGTTAAGGTGTCAACCAATGTCGGGTGAGCGGTTTTCAGGCGAAGTACTCTTCCCTGCGGTCCATAAAATCCGGGTGTTGTGATGGTTATGCCCTGGTGGAATCCGGTAACAAAATTTTTGAGCAGACCAATACTTGCAGGTGCAATGTAGGGCTGAATGCCTATCGAATCAATGTGGGTATGTTGGATAAACGCGTTCAATATTTGATCATCAGCCGCATAGGTTTCCCTTAAATAATAGAGCAGCAGGTTATCAATTCCTATGGCATGTGTGCTGGCCACGAATGCATCAACCGGGATATCTGCCTGCAATGACCCGGACGTACCTACACGAATGATCTCAAGCACCTGGTGCTCTTCCCGGGGCAACCGTGTGTTTAGATCAATATTGGCGAGTGCGTCCAGCTCATTCAAAACGATGTCGATGTTATCGGTACCAATACCTGTTGAAACGACTGTGATGCGTCGCTTCCCAACATAACCGGTATGTGATACGAATTCCCGGTGTGCTTGTTGGAATTCGATGCGATCAAAATAGCGGCTCACAGCAGCAACCCGATCGGGATCACCCACAGTAATGATGGTCGGTGCTAATTCCTCCGGTCGTAGGTTCAGGTGATAAACACCCCCTCGTTCATTGATGATCAGTTCACTGGAAGCTATGGGTGACATGGTTATATTTTCCACAAAATTCGGTAATATAATTTTTACGCTGGTAAAATTCCTTTCTTTGCAGTATGTTTGTACTGAGCTGATATATACATCGGTTCAAGAAATTATGGTTCCGTGGCCGAGTGGCTAGGCAGAGCTCTGCAAAAGCTCCTACAGCGGTTCGAATCCGCTCGGGACCTCCAACTATCCCCCGGCAACGGGGGTTTTTATTTCAAAACATTGCGCATGAAAAACGCCCATATCATCGGCTTTCTCGCCTCTGCCGCGATTGTATTCCTGATTTTTCAACCCTGGATTTTTATTCCTTCCGTTCAACTGACCATTTCGGGTTGGTCAGCAGAAGGTACTGATTTTGGAAAGCCCGGGCTGGTACCCCTGCTTTTCTCCTCTATCATGTGTCTGCTCTTTTGGATACCTAAAGTAGGGGCAAAAGTTACAACCATCATACTGGCAACCTTGCAACTGGCCTGGATGATTCGAAACTACATTTTACTGACCACTTCCTTCATTGGCGAATTGCCGGAAAAGCAATGGGCGCTCATTGTATTGGTGCCTCTGACCGGAGTGGTTTTGTTGATGAGTCTTCTTTCAAGAGTCGATGGCCCCAAAACCGAAGGCGTTCAATCGAATTAAGCCATCCCTGGTTTCAAATAGGTTGCAGTCTCCTCCAGAGATTGCCGAATGATTTCGATTGCTTCCCTGATCTGTTGTTCCGTAATGATAAGAGGCGGTGCGAAACGTATTTTATCACCATGGGTGGGTTTAGCGAGTAATCCACGCTGCATCATATGAATACAGATCTGCCAGGCGGCCTCCGGATCATGGTGTTGAATAACAATGGCATTCAGTAACCCTTTCCCCCGTATGGTTTTGATCAAGGGTGATTGAATTTCCGAGAGCAATTGGCGAAACAATTCACCCTGCTGATGGGCATTTTCTATCATCCGTTCCTCCACCAACACTTCTAGGGAACGTATAGCAACCGCACAAGCCAAAGGATTTCCACCATAGGTCGACCCATGTTCCCCCGGACGAATATTCAACATGATATCATCATTCGCTAAAACAGCTGAAACCGGCATGGTTCCTCCACTCAATGCCTTGCCAAGAATCAATATGTCCGGTCGAACACCCTCATGGTCACAAGCCAGCATTTTACCTGTTCTTCCAAGACACGTTTGAATTTCATCGGCAATCATCAGCACCAGGTAATGATCACACAATGCCCGAACACCCTGCAAGTAGCCTTCCGCAGGAATCACTACGCCCGCCTCACCCTGAATAGGTTCAAACATAAAGCCGGCAACATTTGGATGCTGCAATGCCTTTTCCAGCGCAGCGAGATCATTGTAGGGAACAGATACAAACCCCGGCATGAATGGACCAAAACCTGCATAGCTGCTTGGGTCATTGGAGGAAGAAATCGCAGCCAATGTGCGCCCCCAAAAATTCCCTTCCACAAATACAATGACGGCCTCTTTATCGGGTACCACTTTTTTGGTGTACGCCCATCGACTCTCCAACTTTATGGCCTTTTCTCCACCTTCAACCCCCGTATTCATGGGCAATACTTTATCAAAACCAAAAAGACGGGTAATGTAAGCCTCATATTTACCCAGCAAATTATTGTGAAATGCACGTGAGGTTAGGGTAAGACGGGATGCCTGCTCTTGCAGGGTGGCAATGATTTTAGGGTGACAATGCCCTTGATTTACTGCCGAATAACCACTGAGGAAATCCAGGTATTGTTTTCCATCTACATCCCAAAGGTGAACTCCGGTACCACGTTCCAGCACTACGGGAAGGGGATGATAATTGTGCGAACCATAGCGCTCTTCTAATTCTATAAGTTGACGGGTACGATCCGAAACGGATGCAGTATGCATACAAAAAATTTAAAAATTGAAAAAAATGTAAAGCAGTAGGTCAGAATATCAATCCATAGAGGGATGATCGAGAAAATCTAAATTGCGACCGAGAAAAGACATATTTATCTGCTTGTACCACGAAGTTAATCATTTACTTTTACTAGCGATATTTTTTATCTAAATCCGTTTTTATGAAATGGCTCAAGCGTTTGTTGTTGTTTTTAATAGTGTTACTGGCCGGTATAGCTCTGTTTGCAGTGGTCAGCGGGAAAAATTATCTTTTTGCAGGAATCAGACACATTGTTACGATGCGCAGTTTATCTGATATCAATGATTATCAGTTTTTCGACAATAGAACTGTCTCTGCAGCCGTCGCACAACCATGGCCGGTGGGTTCGGATTACAATAAACAAGCATTGCCCGACAGTTCACAAAAGTTGCTGGATGATTTACAAACGGTTGCAGTAGTAAAAATTAAAGGGGATTCTCTTCGATTTGAGCAATACCGCGATGGTTACAGTGATAGTTCCTTATCGGGTTCCTTCTCCGTTGCCAAGAGTATCACCAGTTTGCTCATTGGTGCTGCTTTGCAGGAAGGGAAAATCAAATCGATTGATCAGCCGGTGGGTGATTTTATTCCTGCTTTTAAAGAAGGAGGGAAGTCCCAAGTAACCATACGCCACCTGCTGACGATGAGCAGTGGAACGGATTGGTATGAATCCTATAAAGACCCTCTAAGTGTTACTGCAGAGTTGTATTATGGCAATGATGTGGAGAAGACTGCCTTGAGTGTAAAAATGATACATGCGCCCGGAACACTTCATTATTATAAGAGCGGCGATACACAATTACTGGGTTTGCTGCTGGAAAATGCCACCGGAAAGCCGCTCAGTGAATATGCTGCCGAAAAATTATGGAAACCAATGGGAGCGGTACATCCGGCTTTGTGGAGCGTCGATAAACCGGACGGGAAAATCAAGGCATATTGTTGTTTCAATACCAATGCAAGAGACTTTGCCCGAATTGGACAATTGATGTTACAAGGAGGAAAATGGAATGGCATTTCCATTATAGACAGCAACTATTTCCGTTCCTCCATTACTCCTTGCGGTATCAATGACAAGGAAGGAAAAGCATGTGATTACTACGGGTTTCAATGGTGGATTGATCCTGAAAATCCGGAGATCTTTTATGCAAGGGGTATATTGGGACAGTACATCATTGTTATTCCTTCCCGTAAGACGGTGATCGTGCGCCTGGGAAGGAAGACATCACCGGTGCGAAAGAACACAGTACCCACCGAAGTTCGTCATCTCATCAATTGGGGGTTGTCAGATAGTCTGTAAAACTTCTTCATTATGGTGACAAAGCCGAAGGTAGCAGTGGTATTGCTCAATTACAATGGACGGCATTGGTTGCAGCAATTCTTACCCGGGGTACTTGCTACCGATTATCCTGCACTTGAAGTGATTGTAGCTGACAATGCATCCACAGACGGCTCTGTGGACTGGATAAGTGAAAATCATCCTCATGTAAGGACTATCCGGTTGGAGAAAAATAACGGTTATGCGGGTGGCTATAACCTAGCTTTGAAAGAAGTCGATGCAGACTATTTTATTTTACTCAACACCGATGTATGCGTTGAGTCCGGTTGGTTGCAACCTCTTATAGATTGTATGGAGTCTGATCCGTCAATAGGTGCTGCACAACCACGGATACGGTCTTATCACAACCAATCTTTGTTTGAATATGCCGGCGCAGCCGGCGGATGGATTGATGTTTTGGGATATCCCTTTGCAAGGGGAAGAGTTTTTGATCGCATCGAAGCCGATAATGGCCAATACAACGATACTGTTGAAATATTCTGGGCTTCAGGGGCCTGTTTTTGTGTGAGAAAAGACGCCTGGATAAAGGCCGGAGGTTTTGATGCCGGTTTTTTCGCCCACCAGGAAGAGATCGACTTATGCTGGCGCATGCAGTTGCTCGGATATCGGGTAATGGCATGTGGAACATCGGAAGTTTTCCATGTAGGGGGGGGCACTTTACCTGTAGGAGGCAGAAAAGTAATGCTGAATTTTAGAAATAACCTGATCATGTTAAGCAGGAATCTGCCCATGTCGGAAAGAATTTGGGTGATTCCTGTTCGTTGGTTACTGGATGTTATTGCTGCCTGGCGGGCTTTGTTGCAGGGCAGGGGACAAGAATTCATTGGTATCGCAAAGGCTCATTTTGCAGTAATAGGTTGGTGGATGGCCGGAAAACACAGGCACATAGCGGGTAAACGACCTTTGCGTACTTTACCAGGGGTACATAAAGGAGTGCTCATTTGGGATTTTTATATCCGCGGATTGAAAAGCTTTACAGAAATAATCGGCAACAGGAAGTAAAAAATTGTTGTGTATCACTTATTTTTGCACCGAAATAAAAAATATGTCACAGGAAACAACCGAAACAGTAGAAAAAGATATCCGCGCCAACTGGGTAACTTCATCCCGCTTTTTGTTTTACGTGCAGGTTTTCTGCATCCTGGCCTTTGTGCTGGGGGGCTGTTATAAACTGTACAACCACCGTTACAAGGGTAAACCTGATGTGGAAGTTCAAAAGAGTTCCCAGTACACGCCGGAGTACAAATAGTAAATGAAAATTTTGCTTGAAAGCACGTTTTTATTTAATTTTGTCCTCCCTAAGTTCTTATACAACAAGCGAAAGTAGCTCATTTGGTAGAGCACGACCTTGCCAAGGTCGGGGTGGCCGGTTCGAGCCCGGTCTTTCGCTCCAATCCCGTTTGCGATAGCGGCCGGGATTTTTTTTTGCCCTGGTGGTGGAATTGGTAGACACGCAGGACTTAAAATCCTGTTCGCCGCAACGCGAGTGCGGGTTCAACTCCCGCCTGGGGCACTAAGGCCAGAGTGAGTGTGGGTGCGAGTGTGCACCTCTCTTATTCTGGCCCTTTTCTTTACACACCCGATTTCAGGCTCAAACCTTGTGCGCCAAAGGCGTATCACGAGGGGAAGAGTGAGGGTGCGCGGGAGAGTGGAGGTAGATTATTTACTCTAACTCACTACTT
>DAIMYK010000084.1:0-7500 GCA_036734525.1 Sediminibacterium sp.
GAATTCCACTCTTTTTTCGCCCAAACAAACTAACCGAATTTCGGCATTACAGAGATTAAAGGGCATTAAAAAAAAAAATTAATCAAAAATATACCTAACGTAAGTTAGTTTGTTATCTTTGTTGCATGGCCAGAATAAAGACAGATAGTCATACTTCACGCAGGGAGGTAATCATTGCCAAGGCGGCATTGTTATTTCGTGAAAAAGGATTCAAAGCAGCCAGCATGCGTGATCTGGCGGAATCGGTTGGTGTAGAAGCAGCGAGTTTGTACAACCATATCAAATCGAAAACTGAATTATTGCATGAACTGTGTTTTGGGGTAGCCAATCGCTTCATGCAAAAGATTGAAGAAGTGGAGCAGGAAAAGATCCCTGCTGCTGAAAAAATTGAAAAAATTCTTCGCTTTCACATTCATGAAATGATTCATCACTATGAAGAGGTTTATGTAAGTGATCGGGAATGGAAGCATTTACTTGATCCATATTTGTCCAATTTTCAAAACCAGCGGAGAATTTACCGCAAGCGTTTGGCTGCCATTATTGAAGCGGGTATTCGGGCAGGAGAGATTGAACCGATAGATGCTCCCACGGCTGTGCTGATCTTATTGCATGCAGTGAGTGGCATTGAAAGCTGGCATCGTTCTCGCCACAAGATTTCTGCGGAAGAATTGGAGAACAATATGATCACCATTTTAGTTGGTGGTCTTCGCCCACGCAGATAAAAAAATACCTGCCCGGAAAACCGAACAGGTATTATATGTTAGATGGTATTGCCCGGAGTTATGCGCTGCAGGTAACACAGCCGTCTTCCATGCTGCAGGTTCCACCATTGAGACCGCTGTTCTCTGTATCTGCACCGTTGCCTTCTACTACAGACAATGAGTGTTTGTTGATCAACGGCTCAACAGTCTTTCCTCCTTGTTTTTCAACTGTGAACTGTACGGCCTGTGAAGCGGCTTTGGAGCGCAGGTAATACATACCTGTCTTCAATCCTTTGCGCCAGCCGTAGAAATGCATGGAGGTCAGTTTGCTGGTAGTGGGCGCATCTACAAAGAGGTTGAGTGACTGTGACTGGCAGATGAAAGCACCTCTGTCTGCAGCCATATCAATCAAGGTTCTTTGTTTGATTTCCCAAACTGTTTTGTATACTTCTTTGATGTGATCGGGTATATCGTCAATTTTCTGAATGGATCCATTGTTAGAGATGATCCGATTCTTCATTTCATCGTTCCATAGATTGAGTTCGATGAGGTCGTTCAGCAGGTGCTTGTTAACCACCACGAATTCACCACTCAATACGCGACGTACATAAATATTGGAAGTATAGGGTTCGAAGCATTCGTTGTTGCCAAGAATTTGTGAAGTAGAAGCAGTTGGCATTGGTGCAACCAAAAGAGAGTTACGAACACCATGCTTCAATACTTCGGCCTTCAGGCTATACCAATCCCAGCGGAGACTAGGTTCAACACCCCAGAGGTCAAATTGGAATTGAGCTTTGGAAACAGGAGATCCTGCATAGGTTTCGTAGGGGCCTTCAACTTTTGCGAGATCTTTACTTGCAGTCATGGCAGCAAAATAAATTGTCTCGAAAATTTCCTTGTTGAGGGTTTTAGCTCCTTCACTTTCAAAAGCCAGGCGCAACTGAATGAATACGTCTGCTAATCCCTGAACACCCAGGCCGATGGGACGGTGACGCAGGTTAGAGTTCCGTGCTTCATCAACCGGATAGTAGTTATAGTCGATGATCTTATTGAGATTCTTGGTGGCCTGGTAGGTTACTTCATAGAGTTTATCGTGGTCAAACTGACCGTTGATAACAAATCTGGGTAGTGCCAGTGATGCCAGGTTACACACGGCGATCTCATCGGGAGAAGTGTATTCAATGATCTCGGTGCAGAGGTTGGAACTCTTGATGGTTCCCAGGTTCTGCTGGTTGCTCTTGCTGTTGGCAGCATCCTTATACAATAGGTAAGGTGTACCTGTTTCGATTTGTGCTTCTAAAATTGCAAACCACAATTCCTGTGCTTTGATGGTTTTACGGGCACGCCCTTCACGCTCATATTGTTCATAGAGTTGTTCAAAATTATCTCCCCAGCTCTCGTGCAGTCCGGGTGCTTCATTAGGGCAGAACAAGCTCCAGTCGCCATCCTGTTCAACGCGCTTCATGAACAGATCCGGAATCCAGAGGGCGTAGAACAGGTCGCGGGCGCGCATTTCTTCTTTACCATGATTTTTGCGCAGGTCAAGAAACTCGAATACATCCGCATGCCAGGGTTCAAGGTAGATGGCGAAAGCACCTTTGCGTTTTCCACCCCCCTGATCTACGTAGCGTGCGGTATCGTTGAATACTTTCAGCATGGGGATGATACCATTGCTGGTACCATTGGTACCACCGATATAACTACCGGTTGCACGAATACCATGAATAGCGAGACCGATACCACCGGCACTCTGAGAAATTTTTGCTGTTTGCTTGAGTGTGTCATAGATACCGTCAATGCTGTCTTCCTTCATAGTCAGCAGGAAGCAACTGCTCATTTGTGGCTTGGGGGTACCTGCGTTGAAAAGTGTAGGGGTAGCGTGGGTGAACCAACGCTCACTCATCAGGTGATAAGTTTTGATGGCGCTGTCCATGTCATTTTTGTGAATGCCAATGGACACACGCATGTACATGTGTTGAGGACGCTCCACAATCTTACCATTTACTTTCAGCAGATAAGATTTTTCGAGTGTCTTGAAACCAAAATAATCAAAGCCGTAATCACGATCGTAAATAATGGTACTATCGAGTAGTTCAGCATTCTCTTCAATGATTTGCATCACATCATCAGCGATCAGTGGCAAAACCTTTCCGGTTTTGGAGTCTGTACAATTGTACAGCAAGCGCATGGTCTCAGAGAAACTTTTGGTGGTATTTTTATGCAGATTGCTTACTGCGATGCGGCTCGCCAGCAGTGCATAGTCCGGATGCTTCACCGTAAGGGCTGCAGCTGTTTCCGCGGCTAGGTTATCAAGTTCTGTCGTGGGCACCCCATCATACAAACCTTCAATCACCTTCTTGGCAACATCTACGGCACTAACAAATCTTCTGTCCAGACCATAACACAATTTCTCAATGCGTGCTGTGATCTTGTCGAATTTTACACTCTCTCTTCTGTTGTTTCTTTTTATTACCTGCATGGGACTACATTATATACGATGATGGGATAGTTGTATCGGTGTTATTAAAAATCTTCTTCGAGTGAGAAGGTTTGTGCTTCCCGGTTGCCGGCCATTACGCCTGCTTTCTGGTAATCACCCACTCATTTTTCAAAGAAGTTCGTTTTTCCTTCCAGTGAAATCATTTCCATGAAATCGAAGGGATTGGTGGTATTGTAAATTTTCGGGTAACCCAGCTCTGACAACCACCTGTCTGCAACGAATTCAATGTACTGCTGCATCAGTTTGGCGTTCATTCCTATCAGGGCTACCGGGAGGGCGTCGGTAATGAACTCTTTCTCAATGGCGACCGCATCACTGATAATATTATAAACTGCTTCCTGGCTCAGTTTATTGTTCAGCATGCCATATAAAAGGCAGGCAAACTCGCAGTGCAGCCCTTCGTCCCTGCTGATCAACTCATTGCTGAAGGTAAGTCCGGGCATCAATCCCCTTTTCTTAAGCCAGAAAATCGAGCAGAAGCTGCCGCTGAAGAAGATTCCTTCTACTGCTGCAAAGGCAACAAGACGCTCGGCAAAGGTTCCACCGGTTATCCAGCGAAGCGCCCACTCTGCTTTCTTTTTCACAGCCGGGATGGTCTCTATGGCATGGAAAAGACGGTTCTTTTCTACCGGATCTTTGATATATGTATCAATCAAAAGGGCATAGGTCTCTGAGTGGATGTTTTCCATCATGATCTGAAACCCATAAAAACAACGGGCCTCAGGAAGTTGTACTTCGCTCATGAAATTCACCGCCAGGTTCTCATTCACAATGCCATCGCTGGCTGCGAAAAATGCAAGTACGCTGGAGATGAAATGGCGCTCACCTTCATTCATTGAGTTCCAATCTTTCATGTCACTACCCAAATCAATCTCCTCTGCAGTCCAGAAACTAGCTTCATGTTTCTTATAGGCTTCCCAGATTTTAGGATAATTAATCGGCAAAATAACAAAGCGGTCTTTGTTCTCTCTTAACAACAGTTCTGTTTCATTCGACATAACCAACGTTCATTTTAAGGGTCAAAAAAATCCGGATGGTGAAAATGATGATTGTTGTCTCCAACAACCTGTTCATTAGCTATCCGAATCGCGTAATTAGAGTCTGATTTTCGGCAGTTGTTTGGGCAGTAGGGGTCCTGCGAAAAGAGCTGCTTTTAGAGTCGCCAATAATTACCCTACAACGTTACAATTCAATATGAATTTTTTGTAAACGATTTATTCACCCCGTGTTGAAAAGAAATGAAAACCCTTGTTGGGACTGCATTTGGGGGTGAATAAATATTTTTTATAGCCCCCGGGCTATCTGGGGCCCTCAGCCGGCAAAAGCAAGGGCCCGAGCAGGTTTTGCCAGATGGCGTAGCCCTTCGCATTCATGTGAAGCCGGTCGTTGATATAGAGTTCCGGTCGTGCCTCTCCGCGACCATCCAGCATCGCCGTATGAACATCCAAAAAAACAGCCTTTTTTTTGTTGCTCAGGAAGGCACTGATGCGCCTGTTGGCTTCCACAAACTGTGGTTCCAGTTGCCAGCGTGAGGGACTCGGCTTGATGGATATATAGACAATCGGCATCTCCGGCCAGCGATTGCGAATCATATTGAAAAGTTGTCTGAACCGCTGCAGAACCACTTTGGGTCCGGCAGGCGGTGTGGCAGCTAAATCATTCTCACCACAGTAAATGATGATCTGTCGGGGGGTATAGGCAAAAATCACCTGCGGTGAAAAATGTATCAAATCAGTAAGGGAAGAACCACCGAATCCCCGGTTGAGAATGGGAAACCCCGGGAACGCCTGTTGCACATCTTTCCAGAAAGTAAAAGAAGAACTGCCAATGAATAAAACAGGGTCTGAAGGTGGCGTCTGCCTGCTGTCTTGCAAGACAAAAGCATCTATGTCTTTTTGAAACGGATGAGTCGGGACCTGGGCCAACACTGAATGGGTGATGAGACCCAACAAAAGGATGAGCAGTAGTTTTTTCATGTCCTAAATTAACGATTTAAGTCCTTCATAATTCTATTCAGCATCGGATGCGAGCAGAATTGATTTATCTTTCCATCCTAAATAAATCGCATGTCATTGCCCACTTCCTCCCCGATTCTTGAACTCGCAGCCCGTGACTCATTCAGCACCAGGATGGGGGTTAAGATCATGGAGTTATCGCCGAACTATTCCCGCATCTCGATGGAAATCAGAGAAGATATGATGAATGGGTTCGGTACCCTTCATGGTGGAATCACATTTGCATTCGCAGACACAGCTTTCGGATATGCATCTAATTGGGAAGGAAAAATCAATGTGGCTTTAGATGCATCCATCACATTTACTCATCCCGCCATAGTTGGAGACATACTCATCGCCGAAGCCCGTTGCCTCAACCATACCAGAAAGACGGGTCTTTATAGGGTAGATATCAAGAACAGCCGGCAACAACTCGTCGCAGCCTTTCAGGCAACCTGCTATAAAACAGAAAAACCCCATCCGGGAAAGCAGTGATCTTTCAACCGCCATCAAGTAGTACATTGCTTACCTTTACTAAGATTTAGATTCCTTTGTCAGATAAAAACAACTTCATTGATTATATCCGGATCTTCGCCCGGAGCGGTCACGGCGGGGCCGGTGCCCGCCATTTCATGCGCAACAAACTAACTGCGCGCGGCGGTCCGGATGGAGGTGACGGCGGGCGGGGAGGTCACATCATTCTCAGAGGCAATTCACAACTATGGACCCTGCTTCTTCTTCGGTTCTTTAAAAATGTATTGGCGGAAAACTGAGAGAATGGCAGCAAGAACAACTGTACCGGCAGAGACGGACAAGACATCATTATTGAAGTGCCATTAGGAACGGTTGCCCGCGATGAAGTAAGTGGTCATCTGGAGGCAGAGATATTGGAGGATGGTCAGGAAATTGTCTGGCTGAAAGGCGGACGAGGAGGCTTGGGTAACAGCAATTTTGCAACTCCTACCAATCAGGCGCCTGAACATGCACAACCCGGGGAGCCGGGAATAGAGGGCTGGAAGATCATCGAACTGAAAATGCTGGCAGATGTCGGACTGGTTGGATTTCCGAATGCGGGGAAATCAACTCTACTGAGTGTTGTCAGTGCAGCCAAACCCAAAATTGCCAACTATCCATTTACGACCCTCGTTCCCCAACTGGGCATGGTCGAATACCGTGACCGCCAATCTTTTTGCATGGCCGATCTGCCCGGTATCATAGAAGGTGCAGCCGAAGGGAAGGGTTTGGGGCATCGTTTCCTGCGACACATAGAACGAAATGCTGTCTTGCTTTTTCTTATTCCTGCTGATAGTGACGATCACGCCAAAGAATTCGATACACTGCTCACAGAACTCAGGAAATACAATCCGGAAATGCTGCAAAAGGAAATGATCATTGCCATCAGCAAAAGTGATCTGCTGGATGAAGAACTGAAGGCCGCTATTGAAAAGGAATTACCCGACAATGTGCCACACGTCTTTATCTCATCTGCTACCGGTGCAGGTATAGTTGCATTGAAAGACCTGCTATGGAATAAACTAACCCGAGATGACCACGGTGTGACCCAGTAACCCGGGATTTCAATCCCGGGATGAAGGGATGAAAGACCTGCTATGGAATAAACTAACCCGAGATGACCACGGTGTGACCCAGTAACCCGGGATTTCAATCCCGGGAACACCCCCCGAAATCTACATCCAAAATCAAGAATAAATACCCTGTTCTCAAAGGTCGGGCTGTCATACTTTGCAGCATGCCTCATACATTGAATCAAGTATGGATACATGCTGTCTGGTCAACCAAGTTGAGATTACCACTGATAAACCGGAACATGGAGGAAAAAATTTTTGAGCACGTCAGGAAACAGCTAGAGGATATGGGCTGCCGTGTTTCGATTATCAACGGTATGCCCAATCATATACATTGTCTGTTTCGCCTAAGTACAGAAAAAACAATTGCAGAAGTAATGAAACAGATTAAAGGGAGTAGTTCCCATTTTATCAATCAGCAAAAACTCATCGATAAAAAATTTGCCTGGCAGTCAGGGTACGGAGTCTTTTCAGTTTCTACCTCGGCAATACCGATTGTTCATGCGTACATCAAAAACCAAAAAAATCGGGGTGCGCGGAATCATGGACCCGGGATTCGCCCGAGATGGATGCGGGATGAACCCGGGATTTCAATCCCGGGCGGGATGGATGCGGGGTGATACCGGGCGGGATGGATGCGGGGTGAACCCGGGATTTCAATCCCGGGAGGAGGGGATGAAAGACCTGCTATGGAATAAACTAACCCGAGATGCCCGCGG
>DAIMYK010000085.1:0-7456 GCA_036734525.1 Sediminibacterium sp.
AAATACTTGATTTGAAATTTGGTGTTAGCTTCCCCCTGCACTATGGTGTGGGGGCTTTTCTTTTTCCGGCTATAGCATAGAAAAGAGTTACACATTATAAAATCCTTTGAAACCTTTGTCATTATTGGGTTTCAGCTGTTTTTTATATATACGAATGGGTAAAAAATGACTGTTAAAAGCCGGTTAATGCAGCCGCTTTCTTGTTGAAATCGTATTGATGCGCTGTGGTAATTCCACTACAAGCGATTGATCTGCAGTTACAAAAGAATCATATAACCCACTATAAAAATCAGCTTTCATCTGATGCAATTTTACATCGTTGAACAGCTATAAAAAACTAATTCCTATAACAACCTAAAAAGAACCTTATGTCAACTTACACGCTCAACCAGCTCATCGGAAGTCCGGTTACCAATGTTAGCAGCTATTTTTCTGCTGCACCCACAAAAGTTTACAATGCCAGCTCCTATGAGCGCAACGAAGAAGCATCTTTCGCCGGTGTATTCTGTCTTGCGACCCCGATTCTCTTTACCTATTTCTGCATTGCATCCAATGCCCTCTACGATGCTTTTAATATTTATCTGAATATCATGATCACCGGCGGATTAATTTTCCGTGCCATCGCTTACAACTGGGTAGGTAACATTGCCCGGGAGCAGAACAGGTCAGAAAGCAGCTGGCAGATCATTTCCATGATTTTCCCCTCAATCACGTTGATAGTCCTTGGATTTACCCAGCAATTAGCTCCTCAACAGCAGGTTCAGCAAGTTCATGAGGTAATAGTTCACGAAACAGTATCTACTCCGGCTATCATTCTTCAGGGAAATATGGAAAAAGAAGAGTCTGAAGATCAATTACTTAGAAAGGCTAGTTAAGTTTTCAGTTGTTACATAAAAGGTGGGAACACCCCTGTTGAGAACCAACAGGGGTTTCTTTTTGCCCTATCTCTCAATTACACCCTGCTTACATTTGCGCCATGCTGGAAGTCATTAACCTGAATAAACGCATTTCAGATGTCTTTTCACTTCGGGAAATCACATTTACCCAAACGGAGGGTGAGCGGCTGGCCATTGCGGGAAGCAGCGGTTCGGGTAAATCTACCCTGCTTCAGCTGATAGCCGGACTCCAATCTTCGGATCAGGGATCAGTGCATTTTTATGGGCAGCGGATAAAAATGCCCCATGAACAGCTAATTCCCGGGCATCCCGGTCTGGCATACCTGCCCCAGCAATGTGACCTTCCCCATCATTACTATGTTCATGAATTGTTCAGTTATGCCAATCAGTGGGATACCCAATTGGGAAAGGACTTATTCAGTTGGTGCAGGATTGATCATCTGATGGACCGACAGCATACCCAGCTATCCGGTGGGGAACAACAGCGCATTGCACTTGCACTTTTGTTGATTGCCTCTCCCCGATGGCTTCTATTGGATGAACCGTTTTCTCACCTGGATACCATCAATAAGTCCATTTTACAGCAGGTTTTGCTGGAAGTAACCAATCGGTTATCAATAACCTGTCTGCTCTGTTCCCATCATCCGGAGGACATATTTACCTGGGCAGACAGATTGCTGGTCATTCGTGATGGACAAATCGTTGCGGATGGAAAACCCGAATATCTATACAGGTATCCGTCAGATACCTATGTTGCCGGACTATTGGGAGAATATCAATTATTATCAGAGCAGCACGCAGCTGCATTTCACCACGAATCACGTGAGTTATCTGTCAATATGAAACGATTCGTCCGCCCCGAAATGCTTCGTTTTAGCATTCAACCCGTACCGAATTCCCTTCCGGGTGAGATCCTGTCCACACAATTCGCCGGTAAAGGAAGTTACATTCGTGTAAAATGTGGTGATACCGAATACCGGATTTTTGCTATCGGTCAGCAATGGACAACCGGCACCAAGGGATATATTCATTTATAGTGGCGGGTTGAATCAATTTTCTAACGTAGTTTTAGTCACCTATTGTAACGCAAACCCCCATGGAAGTCAAAATTGAACCCGGTTGGAAGGAAGTATTAGCACCCATATTCAAGCGGCAATTTTTCCTGCACCTGGTTACTCACTTGAAAACCGAGATTGCTTCAGGACAAACTATTTACCCGCCTGGACATTTGATTTTCAATGCGTTCTGGCAGACACCTTTTAATAAAGTTAAGGTTGTCATATTGGGGCAGGATCCCTACCACAATGAAGGACAGGCACATGGGCTAAGTTTTTCCGTACCGGAGGGGGTAGCCCTTCCACCCTCCCTTCAAAATATCTTTAAAGAAATTGCTGATGATATTGGGGGAACACCACCCATTTCCGGCGACCTGACCTTTTGGGCGCAACAAGGTGTTTTGTTGTTGAATGCAGCACTTACAGTTCGGCACAATGAACCTGCCAGCCATGCAAAAATTGGATGGACTGAGTTCACAGATGCTGTCATCACCACCCTGTCTGAAGAGCGCGAAGGCCTTATTTTTCTTTTATGGGGCAAGTTTGCCCAGGATAAACAGCAGTTGATTGATGCCACAAAGCATACGGTATTAAAAGCGGCTCACCCATCCCCTTTAAGTGCTTATAAAGGTTTTTTGGGCTGTAAACATTTTAGTAAAGTGAATACCATTTTAGAAAGTCGTGGTCAATCACCCATACAATGGTTACCTGTAACTGCTTCCCCACAAGAATAGTTTTCATTTAACTTTGCCGCCTTAGATAAGAAGTAAAATATGTCCGACAACGCAGCAAGTATTCCTACCAATTCCCTGTTTCGAAATATTGTAGGCAGAATATTTGCAACCTGGGCCCTTTTACTATTTGTTTCCACACTACCTAAAGCCTTTCTTTTTTATACCCCCTGCTTTTGGTTGAAAGAACCTTTGAAAGCTCGGTGGCACAGGATGGTATCCAGAGTATGGATGCGGTGTTTTCTTACCCTGATAGGATGTCCTTTGAAAATTCGGGGAAAGGAAAACTATGTTTTTGGTAAGCCCTATATTGTGCTTTGCAACCACAATAGTCTCATGGATGTGCCGGTCAGCACACCCTTCTTACCGAGAGCCAATAAAACCATTGCTAAAAAGAGTTTTACCAAAATACCTGTTTTCGGCTGGATCTATTCTTTTGGCAGTGTCTTGGTCGATCGCAGAAGTGAGGAAAGCAGAAGAAAGAGCTTCGATGATATGAGGTCCATGCTGGCCATTGGGCTAGACATGCTCATTTACCCGGAAGGTACCCGCAATACCACCAATCAGCCTTTGGCAACATTTTACAGTGGCGCTTTTAGGTTAGCTGAAGCCACCGGAAATGATCTGCTTCCGGTATTGCTTTTTCATACCCGAACTATTTTGCCACCCGGAAAATTCTTTTATTGCTGGCCTCATTGCATAGAAATGCACATTCTTCCGGCAGAACCGGTCGCGGGTAAAACTTCAGGGCAACTCAAGGAAATCTTGTTCAACAGGATGTCTGATTACTATTCCTCTCATCATTGATTAGAGAAGGTACGGCTTCTATTGATGCGCAGATCCCGGAGAATACCGGATTTCGGATTGAATGTAATATTGAAGGATCTGAATAAACCTATGGGTGTAATGTTCAAGGCAAGTTGCCAGCAATGCATTTCACGTGTGATGAACATACTTATTTGCTGCAATGAACGTCGGCTGATATCATAATAACCGGTACCACCAATCTTCCATTTTTCCGTTAAACTGAAATCACCATTGAAGTTGACACTTGAATTGGTGATGGTTTCAAAACCGGAGTAATCTGATTTAAGCAAGCGTGAAAAACCCAGTGAATAGGACAGGGAGAGAGTCCAGGGAATATTGAAATCAGTGAATTCGGCGGGATTGGCACGAATGAATTGCAACTCACGTTGTTGTTCATCGGGTGTTAAGAATGGGTCATTGGGTAATGGAACATTCTTTATATCCTTGCTATCCTTACCGTCTCTGGTTTTACTTTTGAAGGATGTCGATAGTGCTATGTTACCATTGGTGATACGACCGAATTTAAATCGAGCCGGATCAAAGTTGAGTTGGTTCACCCGAAAACCGCGATCATTCACCCGATATGGGTCCATGGTTGCATTCGCACTGATATTGATAATATCAAATAAGGTACTTCTCGCATAAATAGAAAAAACACCCAATGCAAAACTATCTGCCATCAGGTTGTAAGAGGAATTGAATCCAAATCCATCCAGCAATTTTATTTTTTTGGTTTTTTTCGCGGAGGTATCGGTTTTATCCTTCACTTTCATTTCCAAAACATTATCTATACCAAATGCAATGCCCCCAAATTTACCTTCCGAAAAAGTACCCAGTACACCTCCTTCAAATTCTGAAAATCTCAATACCCTGCCCGTGGTATCCACCTGAGTATTGTAGTGGTACCTGGCAGCCATATCGGGCTTGTAGTTGAGTGAGATCGATGGCCTCACTTCATGGCGGATGGCAACCGCCCTGCTCTTGGGTCTGAATTTATAGGTTCCGAAAATTCGTGTATTCAGCGATAAACTGAAAGCCATTTGCCTTGCAGTATAAAATCCTTTTTGAACGGTCGTGTCTACTTTTTGGGATACGTTATTCCATGAACGTCTCATGCGTTGCCCATACCAACGCTCTTCATAACTGATTCCCGGGGCAATCGTAATAGGGCCTAATGCGGGCAGCGATAAGTTGATGGGGAGATTGTGTTGCGCACCCCACTGTAGTGTATCCAGAATTCTCCTGAGGTTGAATGCAGTATCGTAGAAAGAAATCAGGTTCTGGAAATTACCATTGAATCCAATACCGAGTTTTTCATACCACTTGGCTGTTCCGACCCTATCTTTTTTCTGAAAAGGGTAAAAAGTGACTTCGTTGAAGTTCGCTGTGGGAAGGTTCAGGTTGACCAATTTGGTATTGGAGTTCTGGTTGTGGTTCAGGTTGAGGGATAAATTATACTTTCCCCGCCAATCTTTGGAATAGTTGATGTTGGACTGCAACTGATTCTGAAAATTCAGAAATGGATTATTGAGTAAGTTTTGATTGAAACGGCTGCTACCGAAATTAACGTTGGCTGAAAGATTGGTTCCCGGTCTGGCGCGGGAATCACGACTATGACCCCAGGTAATCATGAATGCCCTGTTCTGGTTAAACTGATCCTTGGCAAAAGGAGACCGATTCAATACTTTGTTGTTCAGGAAACTGACACTCACACTTCCTGAATATTTGTATCTTTTTAAATATTTAGAACTGACGTTTACATTCCATCCTCCATAAGAATAAATATTAGCACGGGTGGTGAGATCTGCATAATCACTCAAGACCTTGTAATAGCCGAGTCCTTCCAGTCCCAAACCAAAATCTTCGCTCGCTGTGAAGGTTGGAAACATAACCCCCGAATGTCTTCCCCTGTTGAGTGGGAATAAGCCAAATGGTAATGTGATAATGCCAATGGGTATCGATTCTATTTCCGGATAAACACGTCCGGTAACAGCCAGCTTATTGTTGATTAATTTCATTTTATTGCTCTTGAAAGCAAAATGCGGCTCATCCAGGTTACAGGTGGTGAAGCGAACATCTTTTCCAAAAGACTCATCTAATCCGACTTTTTTCAAGACTTGTGCATTGACAAAAATTTCTCCTTCTTGCAGGTAAGTATTTTTAATCAGCCCCTTGTTACTTTTCATGTTGTAAAAGATCGAATCACTCACTGTTTTCATCTCCCCCTGGGTAAATTGTGGCTTGCTGTTAGGGTTTCCGGTAGAGTCGGTATTTCCATATGCTTTTACCATTTGGGTTTGCTGATTGAATTCAATAACTGCAGCTTCCAGCTGTAAATCTTTGTACTCGGTTTTACCTTTTCCATAAAGAACGAACAACTTTTCAGGAACGAACAAAACACCCGAATCTTCTGCAGCATAGTTAATGATGGCATCCAGTGAATCGGTTGACATTGGAATGGAATCCACTTTGACAGTGTCCCGGATTTCCCTCGATTTCAGGGTGTCTTTAACGGGTGGTATCTTTGAGGTTGGAATTGTATCAACTAGAACTGCAATGCGAGGTAATTCCGGGTGCGGCGAGGCTGCTACTACCTTATAAAATGTTAATAAAATCCATCCTGCTATTATAACAATACCAGCGGCTGTTTTTACGTTAAGTTTGCAGTGATTGATTAACATAATAGCGACAAAAATAAGCCCTAGGTTTGGTAATACCGATGCCTCCCCATCCAATTAACGTATTGATATGAAGAGAAGTATATTGGCTGCCTGGATCACGATATTTATTTTCGGAGGATGTTTCTTCGGACAAGCTCAAAATTCAGCACCTCTAAAACCCAAACAGGGTCTGCGCAAAATTGTCATTGATGCCGGACATGGCGGACAGGATTATGGTGCCAAAGGGGCCTTTTCCTATGAAAAAGATATCTCCTTAGCCATTGCTCTGAAACTCGAAGCGATGGTCAAAGAACAAATGCCAGACGTAGAAGTGTTCATGACCCGAACAACGGATGTATTTGATCCTGTGACCCAAAAAGCAAAAATGGCGAACGCAGCCAAAGGCGACCTTTTTATCTGTATTCATGTGAATTCCACCCCCCCTATTCGGCACAAAGAGTTTGTAGGGTATAAAACAGTTCCCTATTACAAGGGAAAGGGCAGCAAGCGAAAAAAATACACCCGAAAAGTAAAGGAATATCGTTACTGGACAACCCCCAATACTGCAAAAGGTACCGAAACTTTTATCTATGGAGTGGATAAATCCAACGCCGCACGGGAGGCTTTGAGTGAAAATGAGGATATGTATCTGGACAGTGTTTCTATGCAGGAACTGAAGGATTTTAATCCAACTGACCCTGCTAAGATGATGATAATCAACATGAAAACTCAGACGTATTTCAGCCGAAGCGCTAGTTTGGCACTGACCATTGAGGAAGAATTTGCCAAAGTGGGAAGGGTAAGCCGTGATGCCAAACAACGCCAAAAAGGTATTTGGGTTCTTCAAGCCGTAGCCATGCCGGCTGTGTTGGTAGAAACGGGATTTATCTCCAATCCCGAGGAGGAATTGTACCTGAACAGTCCTGAGGGACAACAGGAAATTTGCCAGGTATTGACCAGGTCGTTGAAGCGCTACCGCTACTCATTGGAAAAACAACTCAATCCCGGATTGCTACCCTCCGTTGGTAAATAACCCGGCGCTAAAAGGAACTGATTCTACTGATAACCATTAGATTTGCAGGTATGAAAGTATCAAATGAAACCAAAGTGGGGGCTTTGACGGCTATTTCTATTACCCTGCTGATTCTAGGTTTTAATTTTTTGAAAGGAAGAACACTGTTCAAAACAGGACATTACATCTTCGCAAAATATGAAGATACCAAGGGTTTAATGGTATCCAATCCGGTATATATCAATGGCTTTCAGGTGGGACCTGTGATGGATATTGAAAATGATGATGCCTCCCT
>DAIMYK010000086.1:0-7264 GCA_036734525.1 Sediminibacterium sp.
TTTAGATCTCATTGGGTCTTTCATCAAGAATCATACCCTTGATGATAACCTGCCCCGAGGTCTTGGTCCTCAGTGTCTCCATGATCTCAAGAGGTGTTGATTTACCGGCTCCATTGGGCCCCAGGAGTCCGAAAATTTCTCCCTCCATCACTTCAAAACTGATACCACGAACGGCTTCAAAATTTCCATATTTTTTGTGCAAATTGCTGACGCTGATAACTGGTACTTTCATGCTTCAAGATTCAATGGATGCTCCGGATCAAATTGCCATTCAGTAAAGGTAATCAAACCATTTTTAAGTTGGTAGTGCAGTATTGATGGACTTATCTGTTTAGAAAAACACATATTCCCCTTTGGCATTTACTCCGATGAGAGGTAGCTTTTTGTACAATTCGAAATAGTCAAATGCCTGGCGCAATTTTGCTGAAAATCGCTGGTACTCGAAATTATCCCTGCTATTTTTTGACATGAAAAGTTCGCTCTTGGGTGCATTATATCGGATGGGGAAAATATGTACAGGAATAAAATCCTGCCCTTGTTCCCTGGCTTGTGATGCAAGCAGGTAAAGTTCTTCCATGGGTTCATCGCGAATGGGGATACATCCGGTGGTAACACAACTCCCGTGAATAAAAATGCCACCACCGGGACGAACAGAATCACTCAGTAAGCCATCCGATGCATTCGGATAGCTAATTCCAAGTGACATATGGAAGTCACTCCGCTGACGAAATTCAGTGATGTGATAGAAACCTTCCGGCACCTGGTAATCATTCTCATAACGCTTAGGACCTAACGAACCTGATAGAGTACAGATGCGGTAGGTTTTGAATAAACGGAATGATTCAGAGGAGGAATTTCTAACCCAAACTTCTAATTGACTATCATATTTAAAACTTCGGATGTACAATTGCCGTGCAGGCCAGCTCAGGTTCATGGCATAATATTCTATTTTCAGGATTTACTCAGTAGAAATTCCGGGCACAATTTTACCGGTGATTGGGCGGGGTAATGTCATAGCCAGCTCCTGCGCAGAAAGCGCAAAACATTGGAATAAGAGCACAAATGAATATAGGCTACGCATGACAATCGAAATTATCTTTTTTTAAACGCCTATATTGATAAAATATTATTAATAAACCTTCTATGTTAGTTTTGCTATCTTTGGCATGAATATTTTTTCAGTATTATATAATACAACTTCGTATTCATGATCAAGGCAGGTATTTTAGGAGGAGGACAATTGGGTAGAATGCTTTTACAGGCAGCTGCCAATTATCCGGTGGAAACCTATGTAATGGAAAAATCTGTTGACTGTCCTGCAGCTCATCTTTGTCATCACTTCGTGGCTGGTGACATAACACAGGAACAAGATGTATATGCTTTTGGGAAGGGGCTGGATGTTTTGACCATAGAAATTGAAAGAGTCAATGTGACGGCATTAGAGCGGTTGGCGGCAGAGGGTGTAAAAGTGATCCCACATCCTTCTGTGATCAGGACCATTCAAAAGAAAATAGAGCAGAAAGCATTCTATACGACCAATGGTATTCCGACTCCTGATTATGTAGTTACTGATTCCATTGCTGAAATGGAAAAACATCTTGAGCGATTACCCGCTGTTCATAAGCTCAGTGAAGGTGGATATGATGGTCGGGGCGTGCAGGTTTTGGAAACTGCACAGGATTTGCCTTTGGCATTCGATGCTCCCGCAATTCTGGAAAAAAAGATAAAGATCAGCCGGGAGTTGTCTATGCTGGTCGCTTGCAGTCAGAGTGGGGAATTGGCCGTTTATCCTCCGGTAGAAATGATAGTGGATCCTTATTTAAACCAGCTGGATTATCAGATATCCCCGGCAATTTTACCGGATGAAGTCTATTGGAAGGCAGAAGCCATAGCTATCAAAGTAGTTCAGTCATTTAAAAGTCCGGGATTGTTCGCAGTTGAACTTTTGGTGGATCCGTCAAATGATGTTTGGGTGAATGAAACAGCACCTCGTGTACACAATAGTGGTCATCATACCATAGAGGGAAATTATAGTAGTCAATTTGATATGCTTTGGAGGATCCTATTGGGATACCCTCTTGGAAATACAGATCCTGTACTCACCAGTGCCATGGTCAATCTGGTTGGTGCACCTGATCATGCAGGTATAGCTGTCTATGATGGGTTGGACCTGATTCTTTCGATGGACCATTGTTTTGTTCATATTTATGGAAAGAACGAAACCCGACCGGGAAGAAAAATGGGTCATATCACAGTGATGCATGCAGACAGGTCAGAGTTATTACACCTCTGTCATAAAATCAAGCACACCATTCAGGTAATTAGCGGGAAATAAATTTCAGGTAGAGCTTATATCTTATTGTAAATTAATCGCTTTTTTACATTCAAGCTTTTGATATAACCCAGGCCGATCAAGCTTTTCAGCTGCAATCCGGGCGAGGTCTTATTTGGACCAAACAGACGAACGTCATCATCATAGATCATGTCCAGACTGTATGATGCAGAGAGATTCTTGGCAACTTTCATTGTCAGTTGATTGGTCATGAACAGATCGACATTGCCCGGATTATTTTGGTAATTCGAGAAGAGATCCAAACGGGCTTTGTACGTAATATTTTTAGAGAAAGTATTGTTGTAGTTAAGAGTGGCAAAAGCACCAACTTCACTCACGCTTTTGGATCCTTTCGGAACACCATAAGCCCCTTTTTGCGATAGAAATTGGTTCATCACCAGGGTGGTTCTGGAAGTTAAAGGGGAGATGAAAACAGAAAACTTATCATTGGGTTTATAATCAAAACCCGCAGAAAGAATGATATAAGCCGGTGATAAAATTGTAGATGAAAAAGTTCCAATGTTATTCGAATAGGTATAACCATCAAAAAACTGAGAACGGAAGTTAAAAAGTGCAGAAATGAACCACTTGCCCAGGGTATCCATTTTATAACCGTATTTACTTAAAAAGTCGAAACGGTCATCGTTTTTCCTGCTTCCGGCACTGGTAGTTTGCACATAACCCAGGTTGACATCAAAGTTATTGTCCCAGAACTGGCGGTCCTTCTTGTAATAGCTAAAATAGTTAAAGTATCCGGCCAGGGTCATGGAGAAATTGTCACCACCCGCTGCCCAGTTACTCAAAGAGCCCTGGGCCATATTGGCATTGAAAACACCCCCACTTTTCCAGTTCCAGCGGGAGGTATCGGCCTCTTTTTTGATCTGACGGGATGTTTCCGATCGTAACTTACTGACAACCAGATCCTGAGCACTTAAAGTGCCTATTGGTAAAAAGCTAACAAGAAGGGCCTTAAAGAGGAGCTTCATTGGTATTCTTTTGAGAATACAGGCAAAATAATTCGTTTTGCACTCATTACCAAATGATTGAATCTGCACTTGCTTACCGATTGATTGATAATTATCTACACTTTAACGAGAATCATGCTGACAATTTGACACTGCTATGAAAAATGATTAAATTTGCAAAAATCGATCTAATGAGAGAATCCGCCATGGAACTGGTACATGATGAATCCAGACAGGGTGAAGTTTTTTCAGTTCCAGCAACAACCCACCGGCCTTTTCGGAAACATTTTTATATAGAAAGTTATGGTTGTGCCATGAATTTTGCAGATAGTGAGGTGATTGCCTCATTATTGCAAAAAGAGGGTTATGGACCTACCTCACAGGCAGAACAAGCGCAACTCATTCTTATCAACACTTGTTCCATTAGGGACAAGGCAGAGCAAACCATTCGACGTAGATTGTCTGAACTTCGGTCCGTCAAGAACAAGAACCCATCTGTACTGATTGGAATTCTGGGTTGCATGGCTGAGCGGTTGAAAGAGAAATTACTCGAACAGGAACAGTTGGTTGATTTGGTTGTGGGACCTGATGCCTATAGAACACTTCCATCCCTGATAAGCAGTGCTGATGAGGGCAATAAGGCCGTGAATATATTGTTGAGCAGGGAAGAAACTTATGGAGATATAGCCCCGTTCCGACTCAACTCCAATGGAGTTTCTGCTTTCATCTCCATAATGCGGGGTTGCAATAACATGTGCAGTTTCTGTGTGGTGCCTTTCACAAGGGGAAGAGAAAGAAGTCGCGATCTTCCCTCCATCCTTCAGGAAGCACGACAGTTGATAGCTGATGGTTATAGAGAAGTTACTTTGCTGGGACAGAATGTGGATAGTTACTATTGGGTTGATGAAGCGACCGGGGTAACCATTACTTTTGCCCGTTTATTGGAAGAAGTTGCCTTGATTTCCCCTCTGCTTAGGGTACGTTTCAGCACCTCCCATCCTAAAGATATCACTGAGGAGGTTTTGCAAACCATTAAGCGATACCCGAATATCTGTCGTTACATCCATTTGCCTGTTCAGAGTGGAAGCAACCGCATTCTGCAATTAATGAATCGAACCTATACGCGTGAATGGTACCTGGCAAAAGTATCCCGGATAAGAGAAGTATTACCTGAATGCGGAATAAGTACTGATATCATCGCAGGTTTTTGCACCGAAACGGAAGAGGATCATCTGCAGACGCTGGATCTAATGCAACAATGTGACTATGATCTTGCTTACATGTATTTCTACAGCGAACGTCCCGGTACGCTGGCTGAAAGACGATATGAAGATGATGTTCCTGAAACCGTCAAGAAAAGAAGATTACAGGAGATCATTGACTTACACCGAGGCCAATCTTTGCGCAGCATGCAAAAAGATGTGAACAAAACATGGGAAGTTCTGATCGAAGGTAATTCCAAAAAAAGTGATGCTCACTGGCAGGGAAGAACAACCCATAACAAGATGGTTGTATTTCCCAAAAATGGTATATCCGGAAAAGGTGATTATGTAGAGGTACTGATCACCCATTGTACCGCCGGAACACTCATGGGTGAACAAATCAGTCAAACGGTACTTAATCAAGTATAACATGGACATTCAAGCTATAAAAAATCGTTTTGGCATCATAGGGAATTCACCTGCTTTGAATCATGCATTGCATACTGCTATTCAGGTAGCTGCAACTGATTTAACTGTTTTGATTGTAGGTGAAAGTGGTGTGGGAAAGGAGGTGTTTTCACAGATCATCCATGCCCTATCGGCTAGAAAACACAACCCCTTCATTGCCGTTAACTGCGGGGCAATACCGGAAGGTACCATCGATTCTGAATTATTCGGACATGAAAAAGGAGCGTTTACCGGTGCGGTTGACAGCAGAAAGGGATATTTCGAAACGGTGAATGGCGGAACTATTTTTATGGATGAGATCGGCGAAATGCCTTTAGGCACTCAGGCAAGATTATTGCGTGTACTGGAAACCGGTGAATTCATCAGAGTAGGTTCATCAAAAGTGCAGAAGACAGATGTTCGCGTCATAGCAGCCACCAACCGAGAACTCCTAGATTCTACGCGCAACGGAAAATTTCGGGAAGACCTTTATTACAGGTTGAGTACCGTACCGATCAGGGTGCCTGCTTTGCGCGATCGAAAAGAAGATATCAATCTTTTGTTTAGGAAGTTCTCTGCTGACTTCGCTGAACGATATAAAACGGCTCCGGTTCAATTGGATGAAGAAGCCAAACAGGTACTCATGAACCATGGTTGGCAGGGAAATGTTCGTGAGTTGAAAAATATTGCTGAACAAATCTCCGTCCTGAGTTCTCAGCAATTGGTCTCTGCCCAGGAACTCAAGAAGTATCTTCCTGATAATCGCGGATCGCGTCTTCCCGTCCTGTCCAACATGTCATCCGCATCAGGTTCGGAAATTTCTAATGAGCGTGAAATTCTGTACTAGTTGTTTTTTGATATGAAGAAGGAGGTGACGGAGATCAAGAAAATGTTTCTTGAAATTTTACAAAATCCAGGAATGCCCGGACAATCGTTACAGGAAGCCAGAGAAAGACTTATGGGTGATCTCTCTGCGCTCGCAGAACAGACGATGGTTACGCCGGTAGCAGCTCCTCCTACCCTGATCAGTACCCCCACCGTATCTTCACAACCTGTTATTCTGCATGATGATGAAATTCATCATCACGTCGAAATAGAAGAATCCCTCAATATCATGGATAAAGAAAAAGAACTGATATTAAAAGCACTCAAAAAGCACAAGGGAAAACGTAGGGATGCCTCCAATGATCTTGGCATCAGTGAAAGAACATTGTATAGAAAACTGAAGGAATATGATATTGAAGAGTAATCCGTCCGCATCTAATAACGCTGTTTCCTCCAGCCTGATTGGTTATACCATCCTGCTGACAAGTATGTTTTTGTTGGTTGCTTGTGGTATTTACAAGTTCAACGATGCCTCGATTGATCCGAACATCAAAACCGTAAAAATCGGTTACATAGATAACAAAGCCCGCTATATCAATCCACAATTTGCCGCTAAATTGACGGACCGCATACAGCAAAAAATTATCTCAGCCACCAAACTTACCCGAACCAACAACGACGATGCTGATTATGTTATTACGGGTGTAATTACGAATTATGATGGTAGCCAAACCGTAGGTGTAAGTTCAACTCAGGCGGCTGCGAATCGTTTAACGGTGACTGTTCACATTGTACTTCGCAACAACAAAGAAAATAAAACCGAAGAATTTGATGTGAGCAGAAGTTTTGACTATCCCGCCACACAATCATTCAGTGTAGCAGAAGCACAATTATCAGATGAAGTGGTTCGAAACCTGACAGATGATATTTTTAACCGTATTTTCTCTAACTGGTAATTTAGTTTTCGGAACATGAACCCACTGCAGGAAAAAGCCTTGTACCACCTTACCGGTCAACTCGATAACAACGAGCGGGCGGGTGCTGCTCTGGAAAAAGCAGTGAGTAATTACCCATATTTTGCACCGGCTCAAAACCTGTTGGCTTGTTATTATCAGGCTACGCAGCATCCATCTGCAACCTCACAGGCAGCTCGGGCAACCCTCTACCACTTCAATCCCCGCTGGTGGGCCTATCAACTGGAAGAAAGCAGAGAAGTTGCTGATGAATGGACTTCCCCCGTTTTTTCCATTCCATCCCAAGAGCAGGATCATTTCAAAGAAACTGAAATTATTCCGACTTTGACCGATATCCCGCAGGATGTGATTGAAGTACCTAAAGAACCTATAACCATACCTACCGTAGAAGCTGTTCAGGCCATTCTCCGAAAAATAGATGGAGGATCAGAGGAAATATTGACGAAAAGAACCAACACGGAGGAGATAACTCCTGTTCCCCCACCGGAAGCCCCTGAGAAAGCTCCGGATAAGCTGTCC
>DAIMYK010000087.1:0-7092 GCA_036734525.1 Sediminibacterium sp.
AGCGCTTGCCGGTAGATGGTGGTGTAATCAACAGTGGTGCGGTTAGCAATGCGATGTTCAGAACCAGAATGAACAGATGGAGTGTAACAGCATTGCGGGCAAGAGTAGCTGTTTTTCGTGAAGACTGGCCAACAGCAGTTGCTGCCGCAACAGATGTGATCAACTCAGGAAGATACACCCTCTATTCATTTGGTTCCATGCTGCAAGATTTCCGTACACAAAACAGCGGTGAATCTATTTTCGAAGTAGTGAATAATTCTAATGACAACCCGGGAACAGATTCTTATGCGTACTTGTCCAGCCAGCAAGGTTATGGCGAGTTGTTGGGAACCATCACCAGTATGAACAGCAGAAGCACAGGTACTACCCTGAGCACTTTCCGCAGTTTGTATGATGCGTATGCAGCGACTGATGTAAGAAGAGGTTTTGTAGCATTGGGTAACCGCAATGCTTTGGGCGGAGAAACCAATGTTCCTCTTTGCCTGAAATATGTCAACATCACCACTTATCTGGAAAACATCAAGGTGATGCGCATAGCTGAAATGTACCTTTCTCGCGGGGAAGCACTCGCCAGACTGGCAATTGCCAATAATGATCCGGCACAGTTGACAGCTTCATTGGTTGACATCAATTTGATTCGCAAGTCGCGCGACACTTCTTCCAACACAAGACCATATGCAGCTTCTTTGCTTGCAACACCTCCGGTAGGTAGCCTTCGTGCTACTGCTTATGTGGACAGTATCATTGTAGAGAGGAGAAAAGAATTGGCACTGGAAGGACAACGTTTGTTCGACCTGAACAGAACCCAGACCAACTTCGTAAAAATCAGTTCCGGTGGAAACGCAACTTCGCGATTGATCAGCTATAGCTCTTCTACCAGTTCTTTCACCCAGCGGACTATTTTACCGATACCCTTGACGCAGGTACAAAATAATCCGAACATGGTACAGAACCCCGGGTTCTGATAAAGCGATCAAACATGATGTTCAGAAAGTTACTGTGGGCCGGTTTTTTGTCATTGTTGATTCTGTTTTCCGTTCCCGCAAGGGCAAGCGAAAATCAGGACACCTTACGTGTGTTGTTTGTGGGTAATTCCTATGTGTATTACAACAACCTGGCACAACTCATCAATTTACTGACAGATTCCATGCCCACCCGCCTGATTTGTACCAAGTCAACGGTGGGTGCTGCACATCTCGGAGAACACTGGCGCGGCTTGCGCGGACTTCGTTCGAAGACGCTGATTGCAGAAAAAAAATATGACATTGTTGTTATTCAAGACAACAGTATGTGGCCACTTGAGCACAAGGACAGTCTGTTATTCTACGGAAAATTATTTGCAGACTGGATACGCTCAACAGGAGCCCGCCCCTATCTCTATTCAACCTGGGCCCGCCAAAAAACACCGGAAACGCAAGCTGCTATTACAGCCGCTTATGCGGAACTGGCAACCGCAGCCGGTGCTATTCGTGTTCCCGTAGGGGATGCCTGGGAATTGGCGCGACAGCAAAAACCCGAGATGGTATTGTTTCACCCCGATGGCTCACATCCATCACCCGTGGGGACATTTTTAATCGCACTCAGTTTCATCAAAAAAATTACCGGAACACTGCCTGCCCGATTCCGGCAGGTGTATAATTATCCGGACAACGACGGAGAGTCTTTCCGGCTGATGCAGTTGACAGATGAAGAAATGAAATTGTGTGCCGGTTTTGTCGAGCAGGTACAATCCAAACAATGAACCTGCCTGCATGAAAAAAATACTGACCAATCTTACTTTCTGGGTACTGTTCTCTATAAGTGCAGGTATCTTATTGGGACATTTCCGTCCTGCGTTGGCTGTACAAATGAAGCCACTGGGTGATTATTTCATTGAAGTGGTGAAGTTGTTCATAGGCCCGATTATTTTCATCACCCTGGTAACGGGTATTTCCGGCATGGGGGATCTGAAGAAGGTGGGCAAACTCGGAGCAAAGGCACTGATTTATTTTGAAGTCATTACAACCCTGGCACTTATCATTGGTATGTTGGTGGGATGGGTTTTTCGGCCGGGGGCCGGAATTTCTGCTGCTGCCGGCACCCAGGTCGATGTAAGTAAGTACCGGAGTGGTAACGCATCTATCGATTGGATGGAATTTTTTAAAAGCAATCATACCATTCAGATCTTGCTTGTAGCGATACTCGCAGGCATCGTCGTGAGTAAACTTTCGAACAGGGAACGGATATTGCATTTTTTCTATATAGCCTCATCCTGGGTATTCAGAGCCTTGCACTGGGTAATGAAACTCGCGCCCATCGGGGCTTTCGGTGGTATGGCATATACCATTGGCAAATATGGCATTGCCTCTCTGCTGCCCTTGGGAAAGCTGATGTTGTGTGTTTATCTCACCATGGCACTCTTTCTTTTTGTGGTGCTGGGTTCGTTGTTGCGCTACTATTCCATCAGTATCTGGAAATTTCTTTCCTACATCAAAAATGAATTATTGATCGTGTTGGGAACCTCATCTTCTGAGGCAGGCTTACCCTCTCTGATGGAAAAGCTCGAATCAATGGGTTGTCATAAGTCTGTTGTCGGATTGGTAGTTCCGGCAGGCTATTCCTTCAACCTCGACGGCACTTCTATTTATTTGTCCATGGCCATTATTTTCCTGGCACAGGTCTTCGATGTTCAGCTGAACATGAGTCAGGTCATCACCATTATCGGTATTCTCATGGTCACATCCAAAGGAGCAGCAGGTGTTACCGGAAGCGGCTTTATCATCCTCGCATCTACGCTCACTGCTACCAAAGTGATACCGATTGAAGGACTCGCTCTATTATTGGGAGTGGATCGTTTCATGTCGGAAGCCCGTGCCATTACTAATTTCATTGGCAACGGAGTAGCTGCCATAGTCCTTTCCAATCATGAAAAAATGTTCGATAAAGGACGCATGCACGAAGCCTTCCACCACAAGGGGCCTAACCGTGTTGATATTACCGCCGCGGAATAATCGAAAAGTAAACAGTAGCATCACAGTGCCTGTTGCAACTATTACTTGTGCTAAATGGTGAAAAATGAGAGCAATAAAAAAATAGAAAACAGAATAGTAAATGAGATGCCCTGAAGCATCAGGAACAGGTACATTTTTAAAAAAGTTTTGCCGATTGATTGCTGATAGAATCTGTATAGGGTGAAAAAGAGGTAGACCAGAATGCAAAAGTACAAAGCAGTTTCCACCCAATCTTTAATTGTTGGAAGCTGAAGGGAATGCAAGATGGCCGATGTAAATAACTGGAGTGTAAGTAGTAGAAAGATGCCGCAATAGAGGTGTATAGTAAGTATCGCATGCTCCGTGTACCACCATTTTTTTCTGCGCACATATAGTAGCAACAAGATCCAGGCGGTGATGGGAAGAGAGACGAAGAGCATCTTGGGCAGGTACAATGAAAAGCGGCTCTCCCAATCAAAGAGCAACGTGCTCTCTTCACCGCTGTACTTTTCCCGCACACCTGCAATTTTCTTATTAATGAAATGCATGAACATCCCGTCTCTTTTTTCCGGGGGTAATTTTTGCTGGCTTAACTCATACAAAGAGGCACTAACGATCGTATCATCAGTTGATGGGCCAATTTTAATGTTTCCAATCAAGCCCGACTTGGTAAGCACAGTATCCAAAAATTCAACATAAATTTCATTCAAATTGCTGCTGTCTTTCTGTAACAACCAGCGCTTTTTTTCCAGTCGAATCACTTTTTCCTTTATCAGCAATTGTTTGATTTCTGAAGTACTATCGGTGATGTTTTGTTTGAGTTCATTGATTTTTTTATCCAGCAAACGAACCACAGAATCACGGGTGGCAACATGCCCATCGTTCAGTTCATCATTGTCTGTGGGTGAGGGTATCAGGTATTGCAGGATGAAAAAGGCAAAAGAGATGAACAGGTACATGCGGATGGGATGCAAGTAGCTGGCTCTTTTCCCCGATATGTATTCCCGGGTCAGCTTGCCGGGTATCGTTAGCAACACACGGCTTGTGGAGATGAATTTTCCTTCAATATGGGTGGAGTCTTTGAAGAAGTGACAACGAAGTAGCCAGAAACTTTCTCTGACTTCAATGTTCTCCTGACCACAGTGACTACAGAAGCGCTCTGCCACTTCATGGCCGCAATTCAGGCAATTGGTTTCTTTTCTAAGTTGTTGGTTCGACATGGAAGGACAACATTCAAGTGTAATGCAGCTGTTAATGTAATGACAATGGTATGGATTTCCATTCAATTTTAGTTGGTTTTCCGGGGATTTTTGTTACTTAGCGTAAAATCCAACCTATGCAATTCCTCAACCGAATGGCCAGTTATATATTGGTAGTTGCCGATGGCCATAATAGATTTCTATTGTACTTCCCTCTTTTTCTATTCAACCGGTTTCAAAGTTTTTACCGCGCTGTATTTCCCTTACGAGTGGGAAGATTATTTCTTCACTTTGTTTTCTTCCTTGCTTTCTGTTCCACAACCTATTCTGCTATTGGTCAATCGATTTTTTCCTCCCGGAAAAAACATACAGTAGAAGTAACCGGTTATGGAGATACGGAGGCAGAAGCGCGCCTGGATGCAGAGGTAAAGGCGATCGTCAGCACCATTGGTTCTTTCGTTACGCGACAAACAGAGATCGTAGATGATGAATTGATATCCGATAAGATGTCTGAGATTGCTGCCGGCACGATTAGCCGACTGGATATCATTCGGCCATTTGATGGGAAGTCCATGACAGTAAAAGTACAGGTATCTGTTACTGAGGTGATGAAGTTTTGCAAGAACAATGGAATAGGTACGGATATCAATGGTGCTGCCTTTGCAGGAGAGTTCAACCGGCAGGGTCGCAATGAGTCGGCTGAGCAAACAGCATTATCGGCTTTGTCAAGTAAGTTGAATAGTATTTTGGAAAAATGCTTTGACTTCCGCGTGATAGCATCTGAACCTACAATTGATCCTTATGGATCCTCGTCACAGTCCACCAAAATTCCCCTACTGGTCGAAGCATATTCCAATGCCAACATAAAAATTGTGTATCGGGAGATCATTCAAACCCTTCGGGGAATTTCCATGACCCAATCGGAAGTTGACACCTACAAGAAAATGGGAAAAGAAGTCTTTCCTCTATCCGTTTACTCGGAAGATGATATTAAACGACATTATACCGGATGGAATATGCGACAACCCAGGTTTCCGCCTCAAACTTCTTCTAATACTTTTTATTTGCGCAGGGACCCGCGCAACCTGTTCAATTCAATATTCAGTAAGGGAACGGTAGAGTCGCTGAACAAGCAATTTCAGGTGAGATTTGTTGGAACTGAAGAGAGCATCAGTGCATCCTCATTTGAGTCCATCAATATGCTCATGAAGGACAACAAAAAATATGATGTGAATAGCTATGCACCCTATATGTACATGAGTGAGATCAGGCGTTCACCTCTTGACCGCATTCGTTATTATTCAGAAGATGAAGTGCTGGTGTTGCCTTCAAGAGAGGGTGTATTGACGGGGGTATTCAAGTATGATTACAAGACAGATGTCAACCGGGTAGGCAGGTACAAAAGGGTGGAAGTGATTCCGGTGAAATAATAATGCTTCTCTTCCTGCGCAAGCAGCTACAGAATAAATGACTTTATTATTCGCCGGTTTGATGTCTTATTTCCGGGCCAATGTTACTCCTGATCGGAGAGACCATACTTCGTATTCAGCGAGAAGATGGTATCTGCAGAATAGGTTTCCTGACTTACTTCCGACAACTGCTCTGCCAGCAATTGTTTCTTGTGGTCCAGGGTTGAACGATTGGTGGCAATGATTTGCGCTCCTTTTTCATCGGGGGCAACATTCATTTTATCCAGCAATGACAAGACAGCATCCATCTGTTGCAATACAGCAGTGATCTGGTTAGGCAGCCAGCTGGTGATGGGTGTACCTCCCGTGGCTTTCGCATAGGGGGTATTCGCCATGATGTATTTCTGCACAAACTGCCAGTGGCCATTCCTGAAATGATAGATCTGTTCGAGGATACCTAATAAGCGCGATAATCCGTTGGCAGAATTGTGTTCTTGCAAGTAGCCACTCATGCCTTCAGCATGTATATTTTTTACCTGTGCTTCCAGGTCATTGAAAAAATGCTGTACAACGACGGGTCTGTATTTTCTCAGGTCGAGCAGGTAAGCAGTCAGTTCGTTTTTGGGATAAAAATTCGTCACGCCGGAGAAGATATCTTCCATGGGAATGATATCGTCTTGTGCTCCTGTTTGTCCGCGAAATTGTTGCGGGGTATCCCAAACACCAGTATAGGTAACACCATCACCAAAAATCTCTTCATTGCCTTTGATGCCCATGATGAATACGCGGAAGTCGTTGTAGTGCTGCCAGCGCGATGCCTTCCACATTTCTTTTCTGCGGATGTTCATGCGGGTGAGTGTATCCAGGTTATCATCGAGTGCCTGCTCTACTGCAGGGAGATCATTGTTTTGTATGGATTGAAATGCCTTCATCACGGAACCTACCAATGCGGGCGAAAACTGGTTGATGTCCACATGCAGCAAGATGAATCCTGCTTCATCCGGCTGGCCGGAAAAGCGAACACACATGGAGAGGTTGTACCATTCTAACGGACCATTCGGATCGATTTTTTTGAAGTTGCCCAAAGAGTACCCATAGTGATAATCGAGCCAGGGGAATACCTGCAATTTATCGCAAACTGCTACCAGGGGTTGTGCGATTTGTGCGGGTAATATAGTGTTGGCCTTGCCATATTTTCCGGTTTCGCGGAAATGCTGGAAAGCTGGTTCCAGTGTATAAGCGGAAGTAAGAAATGCATAAGCCCTATAGAGTGCCTGGATCACACGGATGTCTTTTTCTGCGTTTACCTGTTCAATGAAGTTCGGCAGCTTGGCTGCGGCTTCATGAATTTTTCCGGGATGATGCAGGTAGCCGCCTGTTCCATCTTCTTTCACTACCGGCATATTGTCGAGTAGTTCCTGGAGAGGACCGTAGGGGTCGGGAAGAACTGCCAGTGGGGGAGCAGTGGGCAGAAATCCATGGGAGGCGCTGACGTCAAAAAATCCGTCGGTGTAC
>DAIMYK010000088.1:0-7002 GCA_036734525.1 Sediminibacterium sp.
TTATTCTGGCCATGCAACAAAGATAACAAACTAACATACGTTAGGTATATTTTTAATTTATATATTTTTTTAATGCCCTTCTATCTCCGTTATGCTGTATTTTGGTTAGTTTCTTTTCGTGAAAAAAGAGAGGAAATCGCAGCCATAGTGCCGGGGAATGCTTTAATTTCGCCGCCAACCAATACATTCTTTATGTCATTAGTTGTTGTAGGCACCATGGCATTCGATGCCATCGAAACACCCTTCGGAAAAAGTGATAAGATCATCGGTGGTGCTGCTACCTACATAGCCTGGTGTGCCTCCAATTTTACTCCTGTCAAACAGATCTCCATAGTAGGTGGTGATTTCCCTGCTGAAGAACTAAAAGCGCTAACCGACAGACAAGTTGATTTATCTGGCGTACAGATCAAGGCAGATGAAAAATCATTTTTCTGGCGTGGCAGGTACCACATGGACATGAACAGTCGCGATACACTCGACACCCAACTGAATGTATTGGCTAATTTTCAGCCTGTTGTTCCCGAGAGTTATCAGGATTGTGAATTCCTGATGCTGGGTAACCTGGTGCCTGCAGTACAACGCAGTGTAATCGAGCAATTGAAGACAAGACCAAAGCTAATCGTAATGGATACGATGAACTTCTGGATGGAGACTGCTATGGAAGATTTGCGAAAAACCATTTCCATGGTAGATGTAATCATGGTCAATGATAGCGAAGCCCGACAGTTAAGTGGTGATTATTCGCTTGTAAGAGCCGCAGCTACCATCATGCAAATGGGCCCCAAATATGTAATTATCAAAAAAGGTGAGCACGGCGCCCTGCTGTTCCATGAGGACAAAGTTTTCTTTGCACCTGCTCTTCCACTCGAGGAGGTATTCGATCCCACAGGTGCTGGCGATACTTTTGCCGGCGGATTCATTGGTCACCTTGCAAGAACGAAAGACATATCCTTCGATAACATGAAAACAGCCATCATCCTGGGAAGTGCCATGGCATCATTTTGTGTTGAAAAATTTGGAACAGAGCGGCTGCGTGAACTCAGCAGAGATGATATTGCCAATCGCCTGAATGATTTTGTGCAATTGGTCAACTTCGATATCAAACTGTATTAAATTGTCCGCTTGAGTAATTTCTGATTTTTAAGTATATTTGAACCATGATCACGATAAAAAACATGAAACACACCGGTAAATTCTCCAATGGAGGGCACTGATTGTTTGCATGTACTTTGATAAACCAGGCCCTCCCGAAACGGAGGGCTTTTTTTTAACTAAAAAATCAATACTTCATGAAAGTAGCTGTTGTTGGGGCCACAGGTTTGGTGGGCACCAAAATGTTACAAGTGCTGGCAGAAAGAAAATTTCCGGTGACCGAATTAATTCCTGTCGCTTCACCTCAGTCGGTTGGTAAAACAATCAGTTTTGCCGGGAAAAATTATACTGTAGTCGGAATGGAAGCTGCCATCGCTGCGAAACCGGCAGTTGCCATATTTTCTGCCGGAGGAAGTACTTCTCTGGAATGGGCACCCCGTTTTGCCGAAGCAGGTATCATTGTCATTGATAATTCATCAGCCTGGAGAATGGACCCTTCTAAAAAACTGGTAGTGCCGGAAGTCAATGCTGAGGTAATAACATCTGCTGACCGTATTATTGCCAATCCCAACTGTTCAACCATTCAGATGGTGGTAGCTTTATATCCGCTGCATCTGAAATACAAGATCAAAAGGGTTGTAGTAAGCACTTATCAGAGTGTTACAGGAACCGGTAAAAAAGCAGTTGATCAATTGTTCAATGAGCGCAAGGGGATTCAAGGTGAGATGGCTTATGCCTACCCCATCGATTTGAATGCAATACCTCAAATAGATGTTTTCCTAGACAACGGTTATACCAAGGAGGAAATGAAAATGGTGAAGGAAACGAAGAAAATCATGGGCGATGATTCTATACGAGTAACTGCCACCACTGTACGTATCCCCGTAATCGGAGGTCATAGCGAAAGTGTCAACATCGAATTTGAGCAACCTTTTGAGTTATCCGACATAACTCATATTCTTTCGAATGCCCCTGGAGTTGTGGTACAGGATGATGTTCAATCCAAAGTATATCCTATGCCGCTATGGGCGCATGAAAAAGATGAGGTGTTCGTTGGAAGAATCCGTCGCGATGAAACACAAGACAATACCCTGAATATGTGGATTGTCAGTGATAACCTTCGCAAGGGTGCGGCTACCAATGCAGTACAAATTGCAGAATACATGATGGGAAAAGGGTTGTTGTAATCGAATAATAAATCTGATGCATAGTTGAAACAATATGCCAGCCTTGCATGCTCATATCATTGCTGATGCAGCTTACATGAAGGCATGGGAAAACTATACCTGTCTGGAAGAATCATGCACAGAAGCGGATCTGATGCACCGAGCCGCCAATGCTTTTGTTCAAAAACTTTTATCCTATAGAACCCGGCCCCTGCAGTGGATCATTCTGGCCGGTCCCGGAAACAACGGTGGTGATGGATTTTATATCGCCCGGCTTCTCCTGCAAGAAGGCTTTCGTCCGGAGATATATTTTTTACCTTCCGCGCATGAGCGACCTGCTCATATTAAAGAATGTATCAACGAATTGAACGCAGCCGGTTTGGTCGTTCGGGAAATCAACAGCGAGAAAAATTTTCCCTTGCTTTCAAAAGATACAGAGGTAATTGATGCTCTTTTTGGTATCGGACTCAACAGGCCATTGTCGTCTGTAGCTGCTGAGTTGGTGATGTACCTGCTTGCTTCGGAAGCTACCTGTTGGTCGGTAGACATACCCAGTGGCATGGGTTCCGATCAATACATCATCGGACAGTGTGTGCGGTCACAACATACCATTAGTTTTGAGTGCAGAAAACCGGCTTTTTTACTGGCGCAAAATGGACCGATGATTGGCACACTGGATATAGTACCCATTGGCTTGTCCCCCGAGTATCCGGTTTTATACCCATCCGACACCCGTATAATCACCGAAGAAGCTATCCGTGAAATATTCCAACCCCGCCAGGGGTTTGAACACAAGGGCCATTTTGGTCATTCACTGCTCGTTGCCGGCAGTGATGGAAAAATGGGTGCGGCAGTACTTGCGGCGAAAGCCTGTCTGAGGAGCGGCACCGGTCTCCTCACCGTTTTGGCTCCGGAAAAATATACAGCAGATCTTCTTACGGCTTTGCCAGAAGCCATGCAAGTCGTTCGTGAACACGGACTGCCATCACTCACACCCTATCGGAGTATTGGCATTGGACCGGGTATGGGACTTGATGCTGAAGCCGAAAAATTGTTGGTTGATGTATTGAGATCAAGTCAGGTTCCTCTGGTGCTGGATGCAGATGCCTTGCACTTGCTGTCACTACACCCACAACATTTATCGCTTCTCCCCGCAGGCACCCTACTCACACCACACCCCAAAGAATTTGATCGTTTATTCGGAAAGCATTCCAACGAATATGATCGGTCTGCAACTGCCAGTCAAAAAAGTTCACTTCATCCCTGGGTGAAAATTATGAAAGGGCATAATACCCAAATAAGTTATCAGGGAAAGACCTGGTTCAATACAACAGGCAATGCAGGGTTGGCAAAAGGTGGTTCAGGCGATGTTCTGACTGGGATACTGACCGCTTTACTGGCACAACAATACAACTCTCTCGATGCCGCCTTACTCGGAGTTTATTTGCACGGTCTGGCGGCAGATATTGCTGTTAAAACAATTGCCCGGGAAAGTCTGCTTGCAAGTGATGTAATTGACACTTTAGGAAAAGCTTTTCAGACCTTGTATTGATGCCTAAGAATGTTCAATGGCCCTATTCATGAATTGTAATAGGGGTCGCAGGTTATTCAGTGCCTGAAGTAAAGTTCGCAACAGATTTTTTTCGACCAATTGCTGATCGGTCAGTGGCATTGTGGCCACGAAGCTTTTCATTTTAAGGAATTCAAGTGCAGGATTATCTTTTTCATATCCTTTCGGCTCTCTTGATAAAACCATTCCTTCCCATTTTTCCAGACTTCCATATAATTTCTTGAATCCCGGGGCACGCAGAAGACGGCTGAACTCATCCCAGTTATAGTCAATCTCTTGTCTTACCTGATGCAATGTTGCAGGATCCGGCATATATAATCCACCCCCTACAAAACTTTTACCTCCCGGTTCAATATGCACATAATATCCTGCCAGTAATGATTTTTTGCCACCGGCTTTGATGCTGGCTCCCATATTGGTTTTATAGGGAGATTTATCCTTGCTAAAACGTACATCCCTGTTGATGCGGAAAATGCAATCTTTAGGCTGCAGGGAGGAAAGTACCGGCTCATTTTTATCCAAGGATCTAAGTAAATGTTCCACCAACTGATGAAAGTCTGCCTTCGCCGATTCATAGTCCGTCCGGTGGGCATCTAACCATTCTTTGTGGTTGTTCCGGGCGAGTCCTTTCAGGAATCGAAGAGTGGCAGGTTGCAACATGGTATGATTTTATTGGGTAGAGGAATCCGCGTTGACGAGTTGAAGAAATTCATCTTCCGAAAGAATATGGATGCTGTTGATTTTTTTTGCCTTCTCCAGTTTGCTGCCGGCATCTTCACCCACCACGAGGTAATTTAGTTTGGCACTAACCCCGCTGGCAATCACAGCACCCTGTGCTTCTGCAAGGGCTTCTGCCTTTTGTCGCGTCAGCTTGCTGAGTGTTCCTGTGAATAAGAAAGTTTTTCCTGTCAGAACGCCCGTTGCCGTCGCTTCTTTTTTAGTATTGATTAGTTGCACCCCCAATTTTTCCAGGGTTTCCAACATGGTGATATTGGCAGGATTACTGAAAAATGCGTGAATACTGGCTGCAACCTTTTGACCCACATCTTCCAGATGCAATAGTTCTTCCTGGGTGATTTTTGAGTATTCCAGCAAATGACTCACATGATTGGCCAGGGTTTTCGCAGTTGTTTCACCAACAAACCGAATACCCAGACCGTAGATTAGCCGGTGCAGGGGTTGAGTTTTGGAGGCCTCAATTGCGGTGCGCAGGTTATCCGTGCTTTTCTTGCCGAATCCTTCGAGCATACTGATGCGATGGAAGTCCAGGGTATAGATACCAGGAATATCTTTCAGCAGTTCCAACTCATAGAACTTCCGAACATTCGCTTCCCCCAAACTTTTTATGTCCATGGCATCCTTGCTCACAAAGTGAATTATTTTTTCAATCACCTGTGCTTCACATTCGATGTTGATACAACGCCAAACGGCTTCGGTAGGTTCTTTGTATAGCTCACTGTTGCATACAGGACAAGTACTAGGAAATACGATGGGTTGTTCTGTTCCTTTTCTCAATTCGGTCAAGGTTTGAACAATCTGGGGGATTACATCTCCTGCACGTTCAATTAAAACTTTGTCACCAATCATCAATTGTTTTTCCCGAATGTAGTCTTCGTTGTGAACAGATATACTGGATACGGTAACACCAGCCAGTGCTACCGGTGTAAGTTTGGCCACAGGTGTCACTGCTCCGGTTCTTCCTACCTGAAATTCTATTCCAATTAATTGTGTAGTTGCTTGTCTGGCTTTGAATTTATAGGCAATGGCCCAGCGTGGATGGTGGGAAGTCATGCCCAGTTTTTCCTGTTGCTCGATCCGGTTGACTTTTATTACAAGTCCATCAATTTCATAGGGGAGGTCATCTCTTGTTGTTTCTGCTTCGGCGCAATAACTGATTACATCCTGGATGGAAGAAAAAAGTTTCTTTTCATTTTCAGGAGATCGGAATCCCAGTTGCCAGAGCAGGGAAAGGGATCCGCTGTGGGTAGCCAAAAGTTCTTTTCCGTTGGCGACAGCTTCTTGTTGGTGAGTATCTCCCGGAGCATCAAATGTAACGTAGCTGATGTGATAAAGAAAAGCTTCCAGATTGCGACGTCCTACTTCCCTATCATCTTTCATTCTCAAACTTCCTGCTGCTGCGTTCCGGGGATTGGCCATGGGAGATGATCCTGCCGCAATCAGTGATGCGTTAAAGTCATCAAATGTTTTTTTACTCATCATGACTTCCCCACGGATTTCAATTTGGCGAATACCGTAGGCTGAAAAAGAAGCAGTTAATGGGATTGTTCTGATCTGTCGGATATTTTGAGTGATCTCCTCACCTGCAACACCATCTCCCCTTGTAGTCGCTCTGATGAGTTGATCGTTTTCATATATGAGTGATATACTGGCTCCATCAAATTTAGGCTCCACACAATAGTCAACTTCTGATGTACCGCTGAGTTCCACTACCTTTCTATTGAAATCAATCAAGTCTTCCGCACTGTAACTGTTGTCTAAACTCAACATGGGTACAAGGTGAGGTACTGATTGAAACTGAACAGGCAAGCTACTGCCTACCCGTAAGCTGGGAGAATTGCTTACCTGCCATTCAGGATGTTCTTTCTCTGTTGTCAGCAACCAACGAAAAAGCACATCATATTCAAAATCGGAAAGTAAAGGAGCATTTAAAACATAATATCTGTATTCATGGAAGCGCAAAACATCGCGGAGTGATTCAGTTTCCCCGGCTGATGAGCAGCTTGGAACCGATTGTGCCAGTGGCAGAAGTCGTTCCGTTTCTGCAGCGAGTTGACGTGTAGTAGCTGGTGTATAGATCATTGTTGAGGGACAAAAGAAAAGTGTTTGATAACCATTTCTATCTCCTGGACAAAAATAACAGCATATTGCTAATTTTAGTACCTTGTAGATAAGTCTATTTGTTGCAGGAATGAGAAATTCCGCGGCAGAAACAAAAAATCGATAGACATTTTCCGGACTTACACCTTTTATTGACAGCAGTAGGGTGAAAGTGACCCGGACCAACCAAATTGTGCAAGTATGCTTTATTCAATGACGGGTTTTGGCAGGTCGGAGCAAACAGTAGGGGACAAAAATTATCTGGTAGAGATACGTTCCCTCAATGGTAAGCAGTGTGATGTAATATTGACGATTCCGGCTTTGTTGAAGCCCTTT
>DAIMYK010000089.1:0-6904 GCA_036734525.1 Sediminibacterium sp.
CGACTCCTATACTATAGGGGAAGGGGTTCCACTACATGAATCCTATCCCTATCAATTGGTTCAACTTCTGAGAAAAAGGGGGCAGCATTTACATGCAGCCGAAGTAATTGCCAGGACCGGCTGGACTACTTCTGAGTTGGGAGAACATCTCATTCACACCCAACTGGAGGAGAAATATGATTGGGTCAGTCTGCTAATAGGTGTAAACAACCATTATCGGGGAATGTCTGTAAAAGAATTCAGTGAAGACCTTCATTTTCTTGTCAATAAAAGTATTCATTTATGCCGCCAGGAACATAAAGGCGTATGGTTATTATCCATTCCGGATTGGACCGCAACCCCATTTGCAACTCAGCCCGATCAACGGGAGAGGTTCTCTCTCTCTGAGTTCAATCAGGTAGTAAGAAATACGGCTACATTGATGGGAGTAAATTATCTGGATATAACTCCGTCTTCCCTACTGGCAGTGAAAGATGTTGAGGGATTGTGCGCAGACGGACTTCATTATTCAGGAAAAACTTATGCTGTCTGGGCTGAGCAAATGGAAAAAGGGTGGCTATCAACTGCCGGTTTTTGATGCAAGTAACTTGCTCATAGTTGCATGGTATGCAGCAGCTGCTTCTCCCGCCCGTAAAGCAAAATCTAAATCTGAGGAAGCATATTGAATTGCCCGACTAACATTCACCAGAAGTCCGGCATCACTGTTAAGACCTGCAGCAGAAACAGCTTCCAGGCTTCCTCCTTGAGCACCAACACCTGGTACAAGAAAAAAATGTTCTGGAAAAGCCGTTCGTATTTCTTGTAATCCTTCCGGAGAGGTTGCCCCCACAACAAACATCAGGTTATCGGGAGAACCCCAGGTTGCAATTTTTTTCATTACCTGCTGGTATAATTTTCCACCGCCGGATTGGTCCGTCAAATTCAATTGCTGAAAATCATTACTACCGGGATTGGAGGTCAATCCTAATACGATGGTCCATTTGTCTTTGTATTCCAAAAATGGGCGGAGACTATCTTCCCCCATATAAGGCGCCACAGTGATTGCATCGAAAGGAAGTACCTCGAAAAAAGTCTTTGCATACTGCGCTGATGTATTGCCAATATCACCACGTTTGGCATCAGCTATGGTAAGGTGAGTGGATGGTATGATGGAGAGCGTTTTGTCCATAGCATCCCAGCCGGATTTTCCTTGTGACTCGTAAAATGCGGTATTCAACTTATAGGCAACACAATGTTCACTGGTGGCTTCTACAATTTCCCGGTTGAACCGAAAAACAGCATCGTCGTAAGAACGAAGATGAGCAGGAATTTTTTCCGGGTCAGTATCCAAACCACCGCACAAATACGATTGTTTCCTTTTTATTTCTTTAATGAGTTCGGCTCTTGTCATGTTATTGCTTGATCATTGGTTGATTTCATACACTTTATAACCCCAGGGTTCGAATGCGAAATTAGCATCCGCTGTGAATGATTCGATGGAATTACTGAAAATATTGCGGTATTTCCCAGCAAGGGTCGCAGCTTTTATAGTACAATTGACGGGTTTTGCTGAGAGATTAACCAGTATCAGGACTTTACTTTTGCCATTTTCACGTATGAATGCCAATACCTCTTCGGGCTGGGATGTAACCAGGAATACACAGGCAGCATTGGGTTGTAATGCAGTATTATTTTTTCTTAGTTGATGCAGGGTTTGGTAGAAGGAAGCTCTGCCCAGTTGCTTGAAAACAATGGTATCTTTTTCAAAGAAAGGAATGGCCCGCAATACAGGTTCTTCCTGTCCGCTATACACCAGCGGCAGTGACCTGGGAAGTGTCTGTGTCAAAACAGAGAATGGTGCATGTACAGGACCGGGAAGTGTACCATAATCAGCTTTGTTCCAACTGTTCTCGTCGTGGTTGCTGGTAAAGCGCAAGCGAATTGCATTTGCTGGAAACGTACTATCCAGTTGATGCAAAAAGGCAACCAAATCGGCTGGCTTCTTTTTTCCGGCAGCGATATCGTTCATGAGGTGAAACTCAGGCCAGCCATATGTAGCATCAAATCCGGCTGCATGCAACCAGTCAGCATCAGCTTCAGCCAACATGAAAATATTCTTCATTTTTTTCAATTCCCGAACACAGGGTATCCAAAATTCCTTAGGCACCAGGTGTGCCATATCACAGCGATATCCATCAATGTTGCTCTCACGAATCCAGAATTTCAGTTGCTCGATCATGGTATCTCTCAATTCCGGATTATTGTGATCGAGTTTGCGGGTGTCTGTCCAGTCAAATTGTGAAATTGCATTGCCTGCACTGTCACGTACATAAAAATCAGGGTGTTTTGTCAACCAGTAATGATCGGCACCCGAATGATTGGGCACCCAGTCCATCATCACTTTGAATCCTTTGGCATGAGCTGCTTCAACCAGGTGTTTCCAGTCATCCATTGTGCCATATTCCGGATTGATGCCGGTATAATCTGCCACTGCATAGTAGCTGCCGAGTGTACCCTTCCTGTCTTTCTTGCTAATAGGTTGTATAGGCATAAACCAAAGGGTATGTACACCCATGTCGCGCAATCGGTCCAAATGTGCTTCAAAAGCCCTGAATGTTCCTTCAGGGGTGTACTGCCGAATGTTGACCTCATAGATATTTCCCTGCATCATCCAGGCGGGATGTCCATCGATGAAACCGGCATCAGTATTTTTATTTTTTGTTTCGCATGCTACGAGTAGCATCAGAAAACCAACCAAGAAAATTGAGTTTTTGAACATCAGATAAAATTTGCCTGAAATTAATAAAGTTTAGCTAATGCAGCAGTTATTGTGGATATGGAAATATCTAAAGTAGTGAGCCTGTCGACAGAGATGTAACAGAATTTAACCATGATATGTTCTTTAGATAAAACTGTACCTTTATGCCATGAAATATTGTATTCCCCTGCTATTATTCATCTCTTGTTCTACCAATCAGCAGGAACCAAGGGGGGCTGATAACGCTTTGGATGCAGGTAGAGAATTTCTTCAAGCCCGGCTTCAGGGAGATTTCGAAACTGCAGCCAGGTATTGTGAACAGGACAGCGCCATTTTACAGTCCTTGAGAATGGAAGAGGGTTTGTTCAGGGCTCTTGATCGGGAGGGAAGACAATTGCATAGAACAGCCTCCATTCAGATTTACGCTTTGGAAGACAATACAAAGCAGTCCGCAAGGCTCATTTATGCACTTTCCTATGAACCTGAAAAAAAGGACACTTTATTGTTAGTTGAAAAGAACCAGCGATGGTTCATTGCTTCACCACAATTGAATCGCTAATGTTTCAATCAATGCTATTGGTTGGTGCGGGGGGCATGATAGGGTCGATGGTTCGTTTCCTCGTCGGTTATTTTTTCAAAGCCAATTCTTTTACACTCGGAACATTATTGGTGAACCTATCGGGTTCTTTACTGATAGGTTTTTTGATGGCAAAATTTGGTAAGCAAGTGTTGCAGGAAGATGGAAGGTTATTGTTGGTGGTAGGTAGGGGTGGAGGCTTCACAACATTATCGGCTGTTTCTTGGGAAAATTTACAGTTCCTGCAATCAGGAAAATACGCCCTTTTTGCCGGGTACACATTGCTCACGGTTATCGGAGGATTGTTATTGGCAGCTGCAGGGTATCATTTAGGAAAATAGACATTATGAAACAAATATCTCATGTTGTACATCCCTGGCACGGTGTCCCAAGCGGACAACAGGCGCCAAGAATAGTTAATGCCATTATTGAAATACCACAAGGATCCCGATGTAAATATGAAATCGACAAGGCTTCCGGATTATTGAAACTCGATCGGGTAATCTATTCTTCATTTTATTATCCCATCAATTATGGCTTTATTCCGCAGAGTTATGGTGGGGATAAGGACCCGCTGGATATTCTGGTGATCACTTCCTTACCGGTTCAGCCGCTGACACTGATGGAGGCAAAAGTGATCGGCGTAATGCAAATGGTGGATGGCGGTGAGCCGGATGATAAGATCATTGCCGTGGCAGCCAATGACCCAGGCGTGAACCATTACCACAACATTGAAGAATTACCGCGCCATTTTTTTGATGAATTGCGTCATTTCTTTGAAGAGTACAAAAAACTTGAAAATAAATCTGTTTTGGTTGAAGATTTTGGAGACAAAGCCAAGGCGATGGAGATCATTTCAGAGGCACTGCGTTTTTATGTGGATACATTTGTAGACAACAAATAAATCGCCACATAGGGTGACTTTGTACCAACTAACTGGGTTTAAAAATCCCTTGTTCATCAAGTCAACAAATACTTGTATATTTGCCAAAATTTTTCAGTAATGGAGACCAATGCTAGTACCACCAAATCCTGGATCTATTTTATCATTTGGTTTGCTATAATGATCGGACTTTTCGTCTACTACCGCCAATTCTTTTGGCTGGCACTTCCCGGCGTAATCACTTATTCTGCGAAGGGTCTGCGCTTATTTTAATACATAGTTTGTTTCTGCTATGCATACCTGCGGATCAATCGCAGGGTATGTGTTCTTTGCCCTGTATCCCGGTTAATGATACCCCACTGGTCAATATCATCTACCCGTACTTTTCCGGAGGCATGAATTATTTCCTTCGTGTTAAGCAGTAGCCCGACATGGGTAATATTTCCTTCCTCATTGTCGAAAAAAGCAAGATCCCCGCATTGTACTTCCTCTAAAAACCCAACCATTTCTCCTACAATGGCCTGTTGGGAGGCATCTCTGGGTAGCTTTTTCCCAAAGAACCGATATACCTGCTGACAAAATCCGCTGCAGTCTATCCCGAAAACAGATTTACCACCCCATGCATATGGGGTCTGGTGATACAGAGAGGAATGATCCAAAACATTCCGGGTATTGAAAGGTATTGATCCTGCCTGATGTAACTTACCCTGGAAGGTAAATTCGGATGAACGTAGTTGCAATAAGTTGCCCACAGGGGCACCTAATGGGACCATCATCGGCCAGCCATTCCAGGTAGCGGGATTGATAAATGCTGCTGCTAATTGTTCAGGCCCGACAATTACGTCTTCTGATTCAGTCAATAACAACTGACTTTTTTGACACCAACCGGAGTAGTCATCATAACTATTGTGGATGAAAACAAAATCTCCTGAAGTTTCCAGGCAGGATACAATCTCACCCAATAAGAGTTGGGAAACCATCTCACTTCTATGAGAAGGTTCTTTGCGCAGTGGGGCGATGCTTACAGCGCAGATGCTCTGTTCCATGCGGATATTTAGCAGAAAGTTATGGAATTTAAGTTTCTCTTCATCTTATCTTTAGAAAAACCATTCGGGTGAACCGAAAAGAGCACCAAACATATCACGATGAAATGCTGCTTGAGAAATACTACGAGCAGTACGATAATTATTGGCTCGGCATCCTCCTTCCCCGCTATACCCTATTGCTGCTGGGTGTATGCTTGAAATACCTGAAAGATCCTGAAACAGCCAGAGACATGGTTCAGCAGGTATTCATGAAATGCATGACTGAACTCCCCCGACATCGGGTTGAATTTTTTAAAGCATGGATCTACCAGGTTACGCGCAACGACTGTTTAATGTATCTGCGCAAGAAGAAAATAAAAGTAACAGAACTAGCAGATCAGATACCCGTAGAAATGGAAACAAGCTCCCTGCAATTGGAAGAAGATAAACAATGGCAGGTGCTGGAAACAGCCATTCACTCTCTGAATCAGGAACAAAAGACCTGTATTCAACAATTTTATTTGCAAAAGAAAAGCTATCTTGAAATAACCAAAACAACCGGCTATTCACTGATGCAGGTAAAAAGCTTTATCCAAAATGGGAAGAGAAATTTAAAAATAGAACTGGAAAACAAAATCAACAGGAGCAATGATTGACCTGAAACATAAGGTTGCTTCCGATGAAGCTGCCACGAATGACCTCTTACAAAGGCTGCTTTCCGGTAAAGCCAGTGAGGAAGATCGTGCAAACTGGGAACGTATTGCGGCTGATTCCCCTCTCCTGCAAGATGCATTGGAAGGTTTACAAGGAATTCAGGATCCAGCAATGATAGAGGCACTTCAACTACAAATTAATTCCCGCCTTCATCGGAATACCCTTACAAAAAGGCGAAACAAATTACGGCGCATCACTTCAGATCCTGTAGTTATAACCATAACGGTAGTTCTTTTGCTACTGGCAGCAATTAGCGTTTACCTGCTGATCAGCAATAGTAAAAGTCCGGTTTAATCATACCCTGGTTAAACGCTCAATGAGCATCTTATGTTCCGGATATTGTTGGAGCAACTGGTTCCTGTCGGCCAACTCAAAATCAGCAAAATCAAACCCCGGAGAAACGGTACAGCCCACCAATGCATAACCCTCGGCTGCTCCCACTTCGGATGCAAACCAATAGCCTGCCGGAACCACATGCTGAAAAACCTGACCATGGTTAGCCCAATTGCCCAGTCGAATACAGGTATATTCACCTTCGGGTGAAATTTGGTGTACGAATAAAGGTTGTCCGCTGTAAAAATGCCAGCATTCATCACTCCGGATCCGATGGAAAGCAGAAAAATTACCGGATGTGATAAGAAATAGTATGGCAGTACTTAGTGAACGCTGTGAAGCAGGTTGATCTGTTTCCCAGGGAGTGGGAACATTCAGATCAGATCGATAGGTCTCCCTGAAATATCCACCCTCCGGGTGTGGTTGCAGTTGCAGTAAATTGACCAACTGTATCACTTCATTTTCCATGGGTGTAAAATAATTGGTTTATGGATGGAAACAAAAACAAAGTATCTTAGAATATAATTTAATGCGATGAAGTCAAATTTTACTATCTCGATTTTTATTCTTGTTGCTTTTTTTTCCTGCTCTGTTAACAGGAAAATATCTTCTTCTGAAGGGAAGTTACTTCCCGG
>DAIMYK010000090.1:0-6815 GCA_036734525.1 Sediminibacterium sp.
AATGGTTGACAATTGAAGTCCCACGAACAAGCACACCAATGCAACCCAAAAGGGGTAACTCACAGGTTCTTTTTTAGTCCGCGTGCCTTTCGTCATACGTAGAATACGATTCAGTAATTCCTTCTCTTTACCCACCGCCCCAAGTGTTCCGCCGGAAGCAACTCCCTGTCGGGCACACCAGCTAAGCGCAGTTACATAATGGAGGGGTAGGGTGCCGGCTTCCAGTACTGCATCATCACAACATTCCTCCCTCAGGCAGCGGATGGTTCGGAACAGGTCTCGGGAAAAAGGGTTGAAGAATAATATCATTTCCATACAGGTTAAAACCCGTTCTAGTAGAAAATCATTTCGCCTGATATGTGCGATTTCATGTAACAAAATAGATTCAAATTGATTGATATCCAATCCATTAACAGATGCTACCGGAAATAAAATTACAGGTTTAAGCCATCCGAATGTAAGTGGGGAACTGATCCGGTCACTGAGGAAAGCCTTGATAGTGTTGTGACCGGTAGAATGGCGTGTATGTCTTTCCAATACTGTCTTCCAGTTCCCGGGGAGGGGTACTGTGTGCTTCAGTAAACTGCGCATTTGCAAATAGGCATAAGAGAAACGCAACACCTGAAAGCTGAGTCCCAGCAAGTAAAAAAATGCAGCAACATACATCCAGGAATTCGGAATGACAATAGTGGTGATTTTCGGAAGATGATTTAAAGCAAGGGCACTGACGGAATTTCCCCCGAGCAGATACAAAAGGAAAACAGCCAGCCAACCTAAGAAAAGGACGGTCACCAAAGCACCAGCGAGCCGGTAGGCATGTATAGGTTTCAAAGGAAGCAACCATTCGATGAAACGATAAAAAAGCCATAGGAGGGCCGCCATCCATAGACTATCCGCCAATGAATACACCAGTGATATGACAAGGTGCTGTTAGGGCATCACTACTTTATTTTCAGTTGAGCTATCACAGCTTCAATTTCTGCCAGTTCGGCCGCGTTGGGGGCATGGTTGCCCAATGCCTGCAGTACTAGTTGTGAACTGTTGCCTCCAAAAAGCGTGTCGATCATTTTACCTACCAGGTGCTGTTGGGTATTTTCCTTGCTGATAATGGGGTGGTAAATATGAACCTTACTGCTGTCATCGCGTCCCACAATTCCCTTTTCATGCATGATCTGCATCAATTTCAGGGTGGTGGTATAACCGCTGTTCTTATGCTCACTCAATATTTCATGCACTTCACGCTCTCTGGCCTGGCCGTTATCCCTCAGGACCTGCTGGATAGACAATTCTCTTTCCGTATGCTTGGGAACACCCTTCACTTCCATATATACGATTTTATTCGTAGCAAGTTACAAAGCCGATGATTGTTCCCCAATTTAATTTTTGTTAAACCCGAAGGGCAAAAAAAATCCGCCCCGTTTAGGGAGGCGGACTTCTTATTGAAGAAAATCAAAGAATTTATTGTTGGGTTCGCAACTGTAATCTAGCAGAAGGTGTAGTTGGAAGCAGGGCTTTGTAAGGGGCACAGGCTGCGGAATCCAATTCCTTTCCGTTGACCTTTAATATGCCATTTTCAAACAGTACCTCCAGTTTTCCGTCCTTCCCATATCCGTCTTTTTTCAGGGCTTCCACCAATTGCATGGGATTACCCTTTTTTTCCTCTATAGCTACTACAGTGCCTTGTCCTGCTCCACCTTGAATCGTAGTGATATTAGAGGTACTGTCGGTAAGAATTACTTCTACCTGACGCTCCTGTATCCCTGCTGCCTTGGCTTTATCAGCGTGCATGTGCGAGAGGGTAGGAGCGATAACCAAAGAAACGATAGACATCAGCTTGATCAAAATATTCATGGATGGGCCGGAGGTATCTTTAAAAGGATCACCCACCGTATCACCTGTAACAGATGCTTTGTGTGGTTCAGATTTCTTGTAAAATACTTCCCCATTGATTTCTACACCACTTTCGAATGATTTCTTGGCATTGTCCCATGCACCACCGGCGTTGTTCTGGAACATACCCATGAGTACACCACTAACTGTAGCACCGGCTAAGAATCCACCCAATACTTCTGCACCCAGGCCGAAACCAATTATCAATGGACTGATAATGGCTATTGCACCGGGGAGTAACATTTTCTTCAGGGATGCTTCGGTTGAGATAGCCACACATTTATCATATTCCGGCTTGCCCGTACCTTCCATGATACCCGGAATATCGCGGAACTGGCGACGAACTTCTTCCGCCATGGACATAGCTGCTTCACCAACGGCACGAATTGCCAGGGAGGAGAAGATATAAGGAATCATACCTCCTACAAAAAGACCCGCCAGCACATCAGCATGGTAGATATCAATGCCGGAAATACCTGCAATACCTACAAACGCCGCAAAAAGGGCGAGAGCAGTTAAGGCAGCAGAGGCAATAGCAAAACCTTTACCGGTAGCAGCGGTGGTATTACCAACGGCATCCAGAATATCTGTTTTTTCACGAACATCTTTGGGCAATTCACTCATTTCTGCGATACCTCCGGCATTGTCCGCGATAGGTCCAAATGCATCGATAGCGAGCTGCATCGCGGTTGTTGCCATCATACCTGCGGCAGCGATAGCAACACCATAGAGTCCTGCAAAATAATATGAGCCGTATATTCCGGCAGCGAGTACCAGAATGGGTAAGAAAGTTGATTCCATACCGATGGCCAAACCGCCGATGATGTTGGTAGCATGTCCGGTAGAAGATTGTTTGATGATGCTGTTCACCGGGCGTTTACCCATGGCTGTATAGTATTCCGTGATGATACTCATCAGGGTTCCAACTGCAAGTCCGACAAGGATGGCAGCGAATACATTCATTGGTGTGAAAGTGAATCCGCGCAATACCATGCTCTCCGGTAAAATATTAACAGTAAGGAAGTAACATGCAATAGCAGTAAGAATGATGGATCCCCAGTTACCCATGTTCAGTGCTTTCTGCACACCGGCAGTATTGACGCCGGCAGCGTCTGATATGCGAACGAAGAAAGTGGCAATAATGGAGAAGATAATTCCTACTCCTGCAATCATCATCGGTAACAGGATGGCAGAAATGCCATTGAACTGATCAGCAAGTGGCAGCTGGTTGGCACCGGTAACTTCACGTCCGAGTACCATAGTGGCCAGAACGGTTGCAACATAACTTCCGAAAAGGTCAGCTCCCATACCGGCAACGTCACCTACGTTATCACCTACGTTATCTGCGATGGTGGCCGGATTGCGGGGGTCATCTTCAGGGATACCTGCTTCTACTTTACCTACCAGGTCAGCGCCTACGTCGGCAGCTTTGGTATAAATACCGCCTCCCACGCGGGCAAAAAGAGCGATGCTCTCCGCACCCAGCGAGAATCCTGTTAAAACTTCAATGGCTCTTTTCATTTCTTCGCTGTCAACAGCAGCTCCTGGAGCCAACAATTGACGGATGATGATGAACAAACCACCCAATCCGAGTACGGCGAGACCGGCAACACCCATACCCATCACAGAACCACCGGTGAAAGACACCTGTAAAGCTTTGCTTAAGCTGCTTCTGGCGGCTTGTGCTGTGCGAACATTGGCGCGGGTAGCTATTTTCATTCCGATGAAGCCTGCCAGTGCACTGAAGAGAGCACCGATGATGAATGAAATAGCAATGCTCCAGTGGCTATTTTTATCTGAATAGCCCATTACCCCCAACAAAAGGGCAACGATGATCACAAAATAGGTCAGTATCTTATACTCCGCCTTCAGGAAAGCCATGGCTCCTTCAGCGATGTAATTGCTGATCTCTTTCATCCGGTCAGTACCGGCATCCTGGCGGGAAACCCAATTGAATTTAATGAGGGTAAAAAGCAGTCCGATAATACCCATAACCGGAACAGCGTAAATGATTTGTTGCGTCATAAGCAATGTATGTCTGGTCTTTTACTTAAAAAGTCTGCAAAAATAAGGGAATTGATCAAAATACAGGTTGAAAAGAGGGCTTGTTTCAGGATAAAAGGGGGCAATTTTCCTGAACGGTGGTTTCGGCTACCCCTGTGAAAACACCACTCATTTTTCCGGCAGCCCAGATATTCCTGTTGAATTTGTTGCCCAGTACGATTACCACGGCATCATCTGAAATGAGGCGCTTGAAAACGGTATTATTGCCATGCCACCATCCATTGTGGTAGATAACAGGGGGTGCATCGCTGGGAAGGTAGAGGTGCCACCCTAAGCCATAATTCCGGTTGCCCCTGGTTTCATTGCTGTAAGGTTGGTAGGCAAGGTTTTCCAAAGTGGAAACACTGACAAATTTACCTGTCTTTAATGCCTCATTCCACTTGAACAGATCTCTTACCGTACTGTACACATTTTTATCCCCGTACACTGCGTCAAAGGTCCCCAGTGGATATGGACTATTCCGATAGTCATAAGAGGGAACATAGGCTGCTGTGTCCCTGATGCTGAAAACAAAGCTATTGTTCATTCCCAGGGGGGTGAATAAACTGTCTTTCAGGTAATCAGGGTAAGTTCTCCCTGTAACCTTTTCGATTACCATTGCCAGCAAAGCATAATTCGTGTTGCAATACTGGTAGCGGGTGTTCGGCCGATAAACAGCGGGAACTTTATGGCGCATCATGTAATCCACCACATCTCTGTTGGTGGCCAACCCCTTGAACCGATGGGGATCAGAATAATAAACTTTTCTGGTGTACCACTTGCCTCGCTTATTTTTCGATCTTACCAGCCGATAGCCTGTCTGATTCATGAAATATTCATACTTGGGCAAACCGCTGCGGTGATTGAGCAACAATTTTATTTGTATCCCTTTATAAGGAAACCCCGGAATATATGTTTCCACCGGATCATTCAGGTCTAATTTACCCTGCTCGTACAAACGAAGGATAGCAGTTGCTGTGAATGTTTTTGTGATGGAGGCGAGGTGGAAGGTACTTTGAGAATCAATTGGCTGCCGGGAAGCCCTGTTGTATATGCCCTGATAATCTTCAAAAATTATCTCCCCATTTTTTGCAACCAGAATTCCACCACTAAATCCTGTATTCAATAAAAGAGACTGGTACATGGGCTGAATGGCCCGACGGTAGTTTTCCTTTTCTTCAGCACTTAAACCAATGGATTTAACAGATGCATGTATGGGGTCATTTCCTGTTGTATCCGATCCTGTGTTACAGGACAAAACAAGCATGGCAAAAATCGACATCATCATATTCCGATACATTCTGGTCTAAACTAATATGTTTGCAAAGATAAACGTTGTAAAGGGAGAACCTGCAGCATAGTGGATAAGTAGATATATTTACAGGAGATATTTACATTTATTTTTGAAGCATGAGCCAACAGACTACAACCAGTTTTCCCAAGGAACGTATCAACATATTATTTCTGGAGAACATCAGTGACGCAGCCATTAAACTTTTCAAACAAAATGGATATGTGAATGTTCGCAAGATTGCCGGTGCATTGGGGGAACAGGAACTGATGCGTGAGCTAAAAGATGTGCACCTGCTTGGTATACGTTCCTAAACCCGGATCAGTAAAAAGGTTTTGGCGGCTGCACCCAAACTCCAGGCGATTGGCTGTTTTTGTATCGGTGTAAATCAAGTGGATCTTCAGGCAGCTACCGAGGCCGGCGTGGTGGTATTCAATGCCCCTTACAGCAATACCCGTAGTGTCGCAGAACTGGTGATTGGAGCAGCGATTATGCTCATCAGGCGTATACCCGATAAAAATAAAGCTGCCCATGAGGGGATATGGATGAAAGATGCCAGAGGCAGTTTTGAATTGAGGGGGAAAACCATGGGCATCATAGGATATGGAAATATCGGTTCACAGGTCAGTGTGCTGGCGGAAGCGCTGGGAATGAAGGTCTTGTTTCATGATATCGAAACCCGTCTTCCATTGGGAAATGCCGAGGCTGCTAAAAATCTGAAAGATCTGGTTAGTAGGGCGGATGTTATTTCACTGCATGTACCTGAAACAGAACAAACGAAAAATCTGATCAACCGTTCAGTTTTAAAATCAGCGAAACAGGGTGCAATTGTCATCAACTATGCGCGGGGAGAAGTAGTTGATCTTGATGCATTGGCAACAGCATTGGTGCAAGAATCAATCGGTGGTGCTGCCATTGATGTATATCCTTTCGAACCTGAAAAAAATGGAGAAAGCTTCGAGTGTCCCTTGCAGGGCCTCCCCAACGTTTTATTAACCCCGCATATTGGTGGTAGTACCCAGGAAGCCCAGGAAAATATCGGCGCAGATGTGAGCATGAAATTATTCCAGTACCTGGAAAGGGGCATTACTGCGGGCTCACATTCAGTACCGTCACTTTCTCTGCCTCCGGTGGAAAATGCCCACCGTATTTTGCACATCCACAAAAATGTCCCCGGTGTTTTAACAGCCATCAACGCTGCCTTGTCCGGAAACCATATCAACATTGTCGGACAATACCTGACCACCAACTCTCTCATTGGTTATGTAGTGTTGGATGTTGACAAACGACTTTCACAAAAAGCCATGGGTTTGTTGAAGGAAGTAAAGCATACCATAAAGGTGCGTGTTCTGTATTAATATTTTTAACGAAATGACTAGCAGTCTTGCAGGCAGTCATTTTGGAAATGCTACCGACCTTCGTAACTTTGCATTATAACTTTATTATGGATACTATTATCGAAATACCTGTACAACTCACTCCCGGCGCTGTTGCTGAAATTAAGCGACTCATGCAGGAACCCGGATTTGATAACAGTCAGCGTTTGCGCATCGGCGTGAAAGGTGGCGGTTGCAGCGGCATGACCTACGTT
>DAIMYK010000091.1:0-6789 GCA_036734525.1 Sediminibacterium sp.
ATCTTTTTCATGATCAGGCAGTTGGAGATTTAAAATCCTTTTTAGTGATCTTTCATTCCTGTACCAGTTCTTTATGAATGTTATCGAGTATGCCATTCACAAATTGACCGCTTTGCTGCGTGCTGTAGGTTTTGGCAAGATCTATGTATTCGTTAAGGGTTACTTTGGTAGGAATGGTTTCAAAAAACAAGAGTTCACAAAGACCCATCCTCATCAGAATCATATCGAGAACGGCAATTCTCTCCGCATCCCAATTTTTTAATTTAGGGTTGATCAGGGTGGCACAGAATTCCTTCTTTTCACCCACGGTTCTCAGCAGGTCTTTAGCAAACAACCATTTTTCCGGACTCAACAATTCCTGTGTGTTGTAAACGCCGGGTTTTTGAATATAGTTCAAAACCAGTTGTTCCATCATTTCAGCATCATCATCCCAGTTATTGAATAGTTCCTCCACTTGCTGGCAAAACGACTCGTTGGGAAGTAGACCCTGGGAAAAAAGTACCCGGATAATCTCCCTGTCCTTTGACTTATCGTGAGCAGGGTCCAGAATGTATTGTTGGTAAGAAGTTGTTTCCTTTAGTGCATTGTACATGCGCTTCAGCATTTCCGGGTCTATGAGCTGATCTGTTTTCAAATCTTTTACTGATTGCTGGAAAGTGGTATTCTCCAGAATAGTGACAACGGTCAGATTAGCAGCAATTTTGGTATTTACTTCCAGGTCCTCACGGGAAGGAAGGTTTTTGGAACGACGTTGGCGGGAATCTGTTTCGGCATATCGAGCAACTTCTGTTATAAAATACAACAGATAGACATAGAGTTCTCGGCTTTTTTCCAGACTTTTTTGCAAGATTCTCTCAAGATCAGCAGGTGCTGTTTCCTGTGGGGATGTTTCGGCCATGTAGAGGACTTGCATAACTTTCGACCGAATATTTCTTCTGCTGATCATAAGGATAAGAACTAGGGTGAGACGCCGCAAATATACGATAACCGATACAGTACGTGCTCAAATAAATACCTGAATTTAGCCCCCTAAAAAAATAAATAAAGTCAGGCCGGCCAAACATGTCTGAAAAAATGACATAATTCGAAATAAATAACTGAATTTCGGGCGCTGATTTATGACAGCAAAGAGAAGAAACGCCGCTATTTTTACTCGAAGACTGAAAAATTGACCTAATATCTCCTGTGGCATGAAAATCGTGCTATGTGAGATAATTCTCTAATAATTAATAAAAAACAATAACGTATGGCAAAAAAATTGAACGTTACTCCTCTCCACGACCGGGTAATCATTAAGCCGGCTGCTTCCGAAGAAAAAACTGCCGGAGGCATCATTATTCCGGATACTGCAAAAGAAAAACCCCAACGCGGATCTGTTGTAGCCGTAGGTGCAGGCAAGAAAGACGAACCTGTTACTGTTAAGGTGGGTGATACCGTACTTTATGGCAAATATGCCGGAACTGAAATTCAGATCGAAGGACAGGATCTGCTGATTATGAGAGAAAGCGATATCCTGGCAATTGTTTAATGACCGGAACTACTTCAACTTTTATATTCATTAATCCATTTAATCAATTGTAAATCAAACAAATCCACAAAGGATAAAAAACAAGAACTATGGCAAAGCAAATATTTTTCGACATTGATGCAAGGAACCGGATGAAGAAGGGTGTTGATACCCTGGCCAATGCGGTAAAAGTAACCCTTGGTCCTAAAGGTCGCAATGTAGTGATTGAAAAGAAGTTTGGTGCCCCTCAGGTTACCAAAGACGGTGTTACAGTAGCAAAAGAAATCGAATTGGAAGATGCTATTGAGAACATGGGTGCGCAAATGGTGAAGGAAGTAGCTTCTAAAACTGCCGATCAGGCCGGTGATGGTACTACAACTGCTACAGTTTTAGCTCAGGCCATCATCTCAGAAGGATTAAAGAACGTAGCTGCAGGTGCCAATCCAATGGACCTGAAGCGTGGAATTGACAAGGCTGTAGCCCGTGTGGTAGAAAGCCTGAAAGGTCAGTCCCAAACCGTTGGAAATGATACTAAAAAAATCGAGCAGGTTGCTGCCATCTCTGCCAACAGTGATGCTGAAATCGGCAAACTGATCGCTACTGCCATGAGCAAGGTTGGCAAAGAAGGTGTGATTACCGTTGAAGAAGCAAAAGGTACTGATACAACTGTTGATGTGGTAGAGGGTATGCAATTTGACCGCGGATATATCTCTCCCTATTTTGTTACCAACAGTGAGAAAATGGAAGTGGAATTACAAAATCCATACATCCTGATCTATGACAAGAAGATCAGTGCAATGAAGGATATTCTCCACATTCTGGAAAAAGTTGCTCAAAGTGGACGTCCACTGTTGATCATTGCTGAAGATCTGGAAGGTGAAGCACTGGCAACATTGGTAGTAAATAAACTGCGTGGTACTTTGAAAGTTGCTGCTGTTAAAGCTCCCGGCTTTGGCGATCGCAGAAAAGAAATGCTGACTGATATTTCTATCCTGACTGCCGGTATCGTAGTAAGCGAAGAGCAAGGCTTCAAACTGGAGAATGCTGACCTTACTTATCTCGGCCAGGCAACTTCTGTAACCATTGACAAAGACAATACTATCATAGTAGGTGGAAAAGGCAAGAAAGCCGATATCACTGCACGTGTGAATCAGATCAAAGCACAAATCGAGAATACAACTTCTGATTACGATCGCGAGAAACTCCAGGAGCGCCTGGCTAAATTGAGCGGTGGTGTTGCGGTTCTCTATGTAGGTGCTGCCACTGAAGTGGAAATGAAGGAAAAGAAAGACCGTGTGGATGATGCCCTGCATGCTACCCGCGCAGCGGTAGAAGAAGGTATTGTACCCGGCGGTGGTGTGGCTTATATCCGTGCCGTAGAAAGTCTCGAAAAACTGAAAGGTGCCAACGAAGACGAAGCAACCGGTATCCAAATCGTTAAGAGAGCTATCGAAGAGCCCATCCGTCAGATCGTTGCCAACAGTGGAATCGAAGGTTCTATCGTTGTTCAGAAAATCAAAGAAGGAAAAGGTGACTTCGGATTCAATGCCCGCTCTGAAGTATATGAGAACCTGCTGAAAGCCGGTGTTATCGACCCGACAAAAGTTACCCGTGTTGCATTGGAAAATGCAGCTTCTATTGCAGCCATGTTGCTCACAACTGAGTGTGTGATTGCTGACAAACCCAAGCCGGAAGCTGCTCATGCACATCCAGCTCCTGATATGGGCGGAATGGGTGGTTACTAATTGACTTTACCCCATTATTATTAAATACCCCGACGATACAGTCGGGGTATTTTTTTTATACTCCCCGCTTCAAAACTTATTCTCCAGGCGCTATGGGGGAATTTTTGCTGTAACTTTCTCAAGCACCATTCGTTCTAATTCTTCCGAAACCAAAATCCCAACATTGCAGACCATTGGTCTCGAATCTTTGACCGACCATCCTAATAATTCTTTCCTGAAAGAAATATTGATATTAAATTTATTTTGAAATTAAGTGACACAAAAAACAGCCTATCACAATAAATACAACCAATATGGAACTGATCATTAACAATCTTTCAAAGACTTATGCCAATGGGGTACAGGCCCTGAATAATATTTCCCTCTCGATTCCTCAGGGGATGTTCGGATTATTAGGACCTAATGGGGCGGGAAAATCCACCCTGATGCGAACGATTGCAACACTTCAGGAGCCTGACACAGGATCAATTCATTTAGGTGATCTGGATGTTTTGCAAAATCCGGAGGCGCTAAGAAAAGTATTGGGTTATCTGCCACAGGAATTTGGGGTATACCCCAGGGTCAGTGCAGGTATGATGCTGGACCATATTGCCCGCCTGAAAGGTTTGTCCAATAAATCAGAACGCAAGGAGACCGTAGATGCATTGCTACAAAAAGTAAATCTATGGAAAGAACGCAAAAGAAACCTGGGAAGTTTCTCCGGAGGTATGAAGCAGCGCTTTGGAATCGCCCAGGCTTTAGTGGGCAATCCTCAATTACTGATCGTAGATGAACCAACAGCAGGTCTCGACCCTGCAGAACGCAATAGATTTTACAATCTATTGAGTGAGATCGGGGAAAGCACTATTGTAATTCTAAGTACCCACATCGTTGAAGATGTCAAGACACTATGTAAAAGATTCGCCATTATTTGCGGAGGTGAAGTGATGGCAGTGAGTACCCCTCAGGAGGCGGTTCAGTGGCTCTCCGGCAAGGTATGGAGTAAGTCCATACCCAAAACAGAGATAGATGAATATAGAAGTAAATACCATGTTATCGCTACGCAGCTGGCAGAAGGCAGATTATTTATTCGTGTTATTGCAGATGCTGATCCCGGGAATGGATTTGGTCTGTCTGAGCCTACCCTGGAGGATGTTTATTTCAATGCCATCTCAACAAAAATGGATCTGGTAACCCTGTAAATGAATCTTTATGTTTTGGTCTGTCTTCAATTTTGAAATTCGTTACCGGCTGCAACGCCCGGCCACTTATATTTATTTTTTCGTCTTCCTGCTCATCACCACGTTGATCATTGCTGATGGTGGAACTCCTGCAAGTGAAAAAGTGTACCACAATTCACCCACCATGATTGCTTCATTCTTTACTTTGCTGGGGATCTTTAGTGTACTCATCAGTTCGGCCATCATGGGTGTTCCTCTCTATCGTGATCTGGAGCACAATACCAAAGAATATTTGCTGTCCACACCCATCGGGCGCTCAGCTTATTTCTGGGGAAGATTCTGGGGCTCGTTTGTCATTTTAGTGCTGGTATGTACCGGGGCTATTGTGGGTTATATCGTCGGAACCTGGCTGGGCCCAATCACGGACTGGACAAAGCCCGAGAGATACGGACCTAATTTACCTATGAATTATCTGTGGCCCTACCTTACGATTTTCATTCCCAGCTTATTTTTTACTTCCTGTATTTTTTTCGGATTGGTAGCCTGGTTGCGCAATAACAGGGTATTGTATACTGCATCTATTTTATTGTTCATCATCTACCTGTTATCCAACTTCATGGTAAGTGATCTCGAAAAACGTGATCTAGTGGATTTGCTCGGTCCATTTGCCTTGAACACATTTTCCAATGCCACCAAATACCTCACACCGGTTGAACAAAATACATTGCTCACGCCTATCACAGGTAATCTATTGCTCAATCGCCTGTTATGGTCCGGAATCGGATTACTGGTATTGTTAATCGCTTATTGGCGCTTCACCATTGTCAGATTTGTATCACAGCGCAGCAAAACGGCCAAAATCAAAGAAGGAGAATTGAAAAAGTCCCGTATCGCTTTGCCGCTTTACCATCCAACATTCAATGAACGACTAAACTGGTCTAATCTCTGGAATCTGGGAAAACTGGAATTCAGCAATATCCTCCGTGACACTTATTTTCTCTCGATTATATTGGGTGGAATTATCTTCCTTTTCATCGATGACTGGATCGGAAATCTCCAATATGGAGTACCCGACAGGCCGGTAACCATGAACATGTTGTTGTTCAAAACTTTTAATTACAGCTTGTTTGTTTTCATTTTGATCATGTTCTATGCAGGAGAGACTGTACATAGAGACCGCGCCACCCGATTCTCTAATATCGCAGATGCCCTGCCGGTTCCCAACTGGGTACAATTGGGATCAAAATTTCTTGCGATAACAGGTGTTTGCTTCCTACTGGCAACTGTACCCATGATAGTGGGTGTTACAGTGCAGGTTTTACATGGTTTCTTTGAATTCAAATGGGAATACTACTTCATTGATTTATATGCCATCACTTTTTGGGATTACTGGCAGATGGCTCTCCTGGCATTTTTTGTTCATGCACTCATCAACAATAAATTCTTAGGCCACTTTGTCGGCATAGCTATATGGGTCTTGATCTTTGTCGCCCGCAGTCTGCTTAACTGGAATTATAACCTGTTTTTATTCAGTTACAAACCCAGCTATAGGATATCGGACATGAACGATTTCGGTCATTTTGCAGAACCACTTTTCTGGTTCAATGTTTACTGGACAAGTTTTGGTTTCATATTGTTGGTGTTGGCAGCATTGATGTGGGCAAGAGGCGCAAACCACAGTTTCAAATCCCGCTGGCAGGCATTCAAGAGCAGATGGAATAAGACAAGTGCGACAATCGTTTTGTTACTGACCATTATCTGGCTGGGAAGTGGAAGCTATATCTATTATAATGTAAGTCAAGTTAATAAATATAGTACTGTAGATGAGGGCAAAGAAAGATCTGCGAACTATGAGAAAAAATACAAAAAGTATGAACGCATTCCTCAGCCGAAAGTAACCGGACTATTTTTATATGCTGATATATTTCCTGAGCAGCGCAGCATTCAAATGCGGGCAGCATTGAAAATAAAAAATAAAACAGATCGACCAATCGATTCACTACATCTCATGTCGGATGATGGACAACATTATCAATTATTTTTCAATGGAACTGAATTAAAACCCTGCTACACCGAAACTCTGCCCAGACCTAAATTAACCTTGGTTTATAATAAACCTGATACAGCCGGGTACCGCATATTCAAACTGCCGGCAACCCTCCAACCGGGTGATACAGCCCTTTTGGAAGTTACAACTAAGCTGTCCAATCCCGGCTTCATTAACGATGGTTTAAGTCGCGAGATCATTTACAATGGTACTTTTACCAGTGGAGGAATACCATCAATTGGATACAATCCTGAATTGGAATTGAACAGCGATGCAGATAGAAAAAAATATAAATTGCCCGAAAAGAAGGAGGAACTTCCCCCCCACCGC
>DAIMYK010000092.1:0-6786 GCA_036734525.1 Sediminibacterium sp.
CTGCATAAGATATTATACTCAATGGATACCTCCCGGCGAACCTCACTGCTGGATACCCTTGGACTACAACCGGCAGATCGCCTGCTGCTTTCCTCTTTACAGGATACCTCAGGACGCATCATTGTACAACAATTTTTTTACGGGGATAAGGGCGGACCGGAAATCTATCAGACATTTCTTCGCCGATTTACCAATCCCAACTGGAAAATTCAAAAAAAACCTTACTGGACAGAAGTCTCGTCTGTAAAAGGAGTTCCGGTCACCATTTATTCTAACCTGCCACTGGATGAAGTGGGCGACAATGACGAACATGCACAAGACAGTCTCATTACCTTTCTGTTGTCAAAAAAAATTGAACCTGTTATTTCGATACACCGCGGACACAGCTATAGCCTGCCTTCTACCATTGAGAAACTTCCCTATAGTTCCCGACTGGTACTCGTAGGAAGTTGCGGTGGATACCAGCGACTGCACGATGTGCTGGAAACCTGCCCGGAAGCAGCCATTATTTCCTCCAAGCAAGTGGGAACCGGACAGATCAACCAACAATTGATTGATGTTATTTGTGAGCAGTTGCGACAGGGGAAAGATATCTATTGGCCCTCTATTTGGAAAAAACTCGAAGCCGGGATGGCAGGTAAATCCCTCGAAACATTTCGGGATTATGTACCTCCTTACCAAAACCTGGGGGCCCTGTTCATACAGGCTTACAGGACCATGATGGACAAGGGACCATCAGGTCGTTCTTTTTGATTATTGCAGAAACGGATTGTTTAGCTTTTCATAGCCAATGGTCGTGGAGCTGCCATGACCGGGATGTACGGCTACTGCATCGGGCAGTACCCATAATTTTTCACGGATGCTTTTGAGCAAGAGTTCGTGGCTGCTGCCGGGAAGATCAGTTCTGCCGATGCTCTCGCGGAAAAGAACATCTCCCGCAACAATGAATTCCTGTGCTGCACAATAAAAGCAAATGCTGGCGGGGGAATGGCCGGGTGTTTCTAAAACTTCCAGCCGGTCGTTGTCGAGTTCGATCACATCGCCTTCCTGTAAAAAATGCAACGGACCATTGTAATTCGTGAAGGGAAGTCCCCAATTCTGTCCGGAAATTGGCGCTCTTTCCAATACGATTTGTTCTCCCCGGTGAATGTGTAGTTCGAGGCCATAGGTTTGGTGCACACAACGGTTGCCAAATACATGGTCGAGGTGGCAATGGGTATTGAGTAAAAGCGTAGGTTGCAGTCCTTCAGATTCGATGAAATTTTTTAACATTTCCTCCTCAGCCGAAAAGTAACATCCGGGGTCTATAATGATAGCTTTGCGCTGTTCATTGTAGAGGATGTAAGTATTTTCGTGAATAGGACTAAAAGTGAATAGCTGGAGGGTTAACATATTGGTAATTTTAGCGTCTTTTGCGGGTAATTGATTATTTTTAAAATATCAAAGTACAGATATGTATTTCAAACGAAGAGCTATTTCCTGGCTGGGCGTTTTTTTATTGCCGCTGGTGGGTCTTGCCCAGGTGAATGGCGTTGAGTTTGGCAAAAATAGGGTACAGCATAAGAAGTTCAAGTGGAAGTTTTATCAGTCCGCTAATTTCAATGCCTATGTGTCGCAGGGCGGAGTTGAGTTGGGAAAATTCGCCATTCAACTCGCAGAGGAGGAATTATCAGGGATTGAAAATTTTATAGAATATTCTCTGCAGCGCCGCGCAAACATTGTTATCTACAATGATTACAATGACTATAAAAGCAGCAATATCGGGTTGGGAAGTGAGTGGCAGAGCCCCGGTGGTATCACTCGTTTGGTGAACAATAAAATGGTGGTGTATTACGACGGTAATCATTCCAACCTACGTCGCCAGATCAGACAAGGTATTGCGCGTATATTGACCGATAACTTATTGTTTGGTGATGATATTGGTGAGTTTGCCAGCAACCAGGCCTTGCTCGATTTACCCAAATGGCTGGTGGATGGTTATGTGTCGTATGTGGGTGAACCCTGGAGTACCCTCTTAGACGATCAGCTGAAAAGTGCCCTGCTGAGTGGCCGGTACAATTCATTTTATCAGTTTGCTTTTGAACAGCCATTGCTGGCGGGTCATTCTTTCTGGCGATACATTGCAGAAAAATACCGCAAAGACAATGTTACTTACCTGCTCTATTTAGCCAGGATTTATAAAAACCTGAACAACGCCTGCCTGCGGGTCTGCAAAAAGAAGTTCAAAGAAGTGCTCAAAGATTTTATGCAATATGAGCAGGAGCGATATTCCAAAGACATCACGCGCCGGCGCAACCAACCCAAGGGAAACCTTGTGGTGACAGAAGATATCACCCGTAAGGATTATTTCCGTTTTCAGGCGAATCCAACGGGTCGCAGTACCACCTACGCAGTAGTGGAGTTCGACGACGGACAGTACGCCCTCAAACTGCATGAGAATTTTTACAATACCAAGACCTTGCTGCGGTTGGGCAATAAAACTTATCAGGGAGACATTGATCCCTCTTATCCCATCGTGGCCTGGGATGGCAAGGGCACCCGACTTTTGGTAATCTATTGGGAGAAGGGGAAGATCAATATGTTTGTTTACGATAACATCGCTAAATACAAACGCTTCAAGCAATCCATCACAGGTGTTGACCAGATATTAGATGCCTCATTCCTCCTGGATGCCAATACCGTTGTGATGAGTGCTGTGAAGAATGGACATACCGATATCTACACTTATAAAATTCAGGAAAACCGGCTCACCCAGATTACCGATGATGTGTACGATGATCTTGATCCGGCATTGGTGGCATTCCCCAACAAAGTGGGTATCGTTTTCTCTTCCAACCGACCTTCCGGAACTGCCCCCGGAAGCGATACTGTTCTTCCCAGTCGCTACAACTACAACATATTTTTTACAGATATCCTGAATGAGGGGAAGTCTAAACAGATCACCCAACTCACCAATGTAAAATATGGGGCTGCACGTTATCCTATGCAGTACAATACCAATCACTTCACCTTCGTTTCAGATGAGAACGGTATTGCCAACCGCTGGGCCGGCTTCTTTTCCACCCAGCGCCGCGGATTAGATACACTGATCTATATTGGGGAGGAAGTATTGCACAACCCCACACCCAAAGAAATTGATTCTACTCTTCGTGCCTGGCAATTACCGAAACCGGACAGCATCAGTTTCTACCAGGTGTACAATGATTCAACCTACACTTTCCCTATCACCAATTACCAGAGCAGTCTTTCTGAAACAAGAATTGCCGGTAACAATGGACAGGTAAGCGAGGTGAGAAGGGAAGGCGATTATAAGTTTTTGTATAAGCTGAAGGTCGATGAGCAAACGCTCTTAAAGAGAAATGTTTCTGCACGACCTACCGAGTACATGAAAAAAGTAATGGCGGAAGCGAAGGCACAAACCGGTAAGGCAACCGTTTATTTGAACCAGCCGGTTACACAGGATACCGCTAAAAAGAAGGCAGCAGATTTTTTCCAGAATGAGTTTGCCAACGAAAAGCAAGACACTATTGTGCCTACCTATCTGCCGCCGATCAAAGAGAACAGTTCAACCTTATCCCAATCAAAACTTTTTGATTACCGGATGAAGTTCAGCTCAGACTTTTTGCAGAGCGGTATTACGAATGCCATTTTGATCAACCGGTATCAGCCCTATGCCGGCGGTATCGGACCTATACAACTGAACAATGGTGCTAACCTCAATTTTGCACTTAAAGTTGGTGTAAGTGATTTGATGGAAGATATGCGATTCGTTGCAGGCGTTCGCTTCGGCTCTAATTTTACTGATAAGGACATCCTTCTATCCTTCATGAATTATCGCAAAAAATTAGACTGGGGTGTTACTTATTATAGAAGTACTATTTCCAATTTCTATAATTCTGCCTATAGTACAATGTTGTATACCAACCTGTACCAGTTTCATGTAAACTATCCCTTCGATGAAGTGCGCAGTCTGCGCGCTATTGTAGGTGTCCGCAATGATCGCGGTGTGCTTCGCCCCTATAATAATTTTGTAGGAATTCCGGATCCGGCAGCATTGCCTTTTCCTGATACGGTATCCCGGTTCATCGTTTCAAGATTGGAATACGTGCATGACAATACCATCAATCCGACACAAAATATCTGGAAGGGATTGCGGTACAAGGTATTCTTTGATGTGAACCTACCCAGTTTCAAGACTGCCCTCAACAATGGAAAAGCGACGCTAAATCTTGGTTTTGATGCACGACTCTACAAGAAAATATATCGCAATTTCATATGGGCAGGCCGTGCCGCAGCAGATTTTTCATGGGGAGAACAAAAAATTGTTTACTTCCTCGGTGGCACCGACGGACAGTTAGGTCCCAAGTTCAATACTAACCCTCCCGCTCCCGATCAGAGTTATGCCTTCCAGTCACTTGCACTCAACATGCGTGGGTATAACCAGAATATCGCCAATGGTAACAATGCTTTTGTGATCAACAGTGAATTCAGGTTCCCCTTGTTCTCAACGCTGGTGAATCGACCCATCAACAATGCCTTCCTGCGTAATTTCCAGTTGGTGCAGTTTGTTGATCTGGGCAGTGCATGGAATGGAAAATATAACGGCATACAAAGACCCGGTGAGTTCATCACCAATCCCGGCAGTACACCGGTAAGTGTTCGGCTGGATGCAGGTGGCTTAGGGCCCTTTGCAGGTGGTTATGGATTTGGTGCCCGCAGTACCTTGTTGGGTTACTTCCTGCGCGTAGATGCCGGATGGCCGATGAAGGGAGTTTTCAGGGGCAGACCTATTTGGTATTTCTCCTTAGGGTTTGATTTCTGATGAAATAAACACCACCATTTTATTCTTTGGGAGGCAATGGTTCCCGCAATTCCACCGGCTTGATTTTCTTAGTCATTCTCAGGTTCAGCAGTTCAACTGAAAAAGAAAATGCCATAGCGAAGTACACATAATTTTTCAAGTGCATATCATGCGAGCGCACCGGATCCCATCCTTCCACCAGTAAAACAAAACCAATCATCACCAAAAAAGAGAGTGCCAGCATTTTTAATGTGGGGCGCTTGTGTATGAAGTTGGCGATTCCTGCACTGAAAAGAAACATGACTACCATTGCAACGATAACAGCTGCGATCATGATTTCAATGTGTTTGGCAGTACCCCCGGCTGTAATGATGCTATCGAAACTAAATACCATGTCGATGAGCACAATCTGCAACATGGCCTGCCAGAAACCCATGTGGGTGGCTTTGCCCCCGGCTGCCTGCTCTACTTCACCCTCCAATTTGTGGTGAATCTCTTTCACTGATTTGTAAATCAGGAATAGTCCACCCGCCAGCATAATGATGCTTGCCAGATCGAAAGATTTTTCTCCGATGGAAAGAACCGGCTTTCCCTTTTGTTTCAGTAACCAGCTCAGTCCGAACAACAGTGCCGTTCTGGTAATGATACCGAAAGCCATCCACAAGGTTCTGGCGCGTTCACGGTATTTGGCAGCAATGCGGTTCATGATGATGCTGACAAAAATTACATTATCAATACCCAGTACTATTTCAAGTACTACAAGGATTACAAAACTGATGAGACTCTCTGTGGTAAAAAGTGTTGACATAATTGGAAAAAATTATTGGACTACTTCATTTTCGGATTGCATTGCTTCTCCGATTTTTTTTACAAAGGAGGGGCCTCTGTAAATGAAGCCCGTCCATAGTTGAATTAATTCGGCACCCTCCCGGAAACGTTCCAGTGCATCTGCTTCTGTCATGATGCCGCCGCTGGAAATGATAGGTATGGATGGAGGGATGTGTTTTTTCAAATATAGTAGTAAATCGAAAGACCGTCGGCGCAAAGGCGCTCCGCTCAATCCGCCCGCACCTGCCTGCTGGCTCTTTAGTTGCGAGGCGGCTGAAAGGTTATTTCTTTCGATCGTTGTATTCGTTGCTACCAGTCCGTTCAACGGTATTTCCGCCGTCAGTTCCAGTATATCATCCAGCTGGCCGTTGGTAAGGTCGGGAGCAATTTTCAGCAACAAGGGCTTGGGCTGCTGCTGTCCCTGGTTATAGTCCTGCAAGTTGCCGCAGATTTTTACAAGGGATTCTTTGTCCTGCAATGCTCTTAGGCCCGGGGTGTTCGGAGAGCTTACATTCACTACAAAATAATCTGCTTCTGCATGCAACTGGCGGAATACAAGGAGATAATCTTTCCAGGCATCTTCGTTGGCAGTCACTTTGTTTTTTCCAATGTTACCACCCACGATCATACGGGTATCACCGGTTGAACTTTCTCTGTCATTCCAATTGGCCAGTCGACGTTTAATGGCATCCATGCCATCGTTGTTAAAACCCATCCTGTTGATCAGTGCCTCGTCCGCCGGTAGGCGGAAAAGCCGGGGACGATCATTGCCTGCCTGTGCCAGCGGGGTAACGGTACCAATTTCCACAAAGCCAAACCCCAGTGCTTTTAATGCAGGCAGATAACCGGCATTCTTGTCAAAGCCCGCACCCAATCCTACCGGATTTCGAAAGGGGAGTCCGAAAACAGTTTTCCTTGCCTCGCCGGGAAAGCGAAAGCAACGGGTGATGAGTTGTTCCCCCGCTTCAAGCGAGCAGGCAGCCGATAACCAACGCATGGAAACATGGTGGGCCTGTTCGGGTGGCAGCGTAAATAAAAGGGAGCGAATCAGGGGGTACAACATGCGGCAAAGATAATCATTCCCGTGGCGGCCGGATAATTAGTTGCATAAACAACTTTTAAAAAAAATTGCTATTTTTGAGTATAAATTTGAAGGT
>DAIMYK010000093.1:0-6761 GCA_036734525.1 Sediminibacterium sp.
CGCTGCACTGAAAGAAATTTTTCCTATAATCTGTAAGAAATCAAAATGCTCTGTCACCACCTGTTGTCCCTTTTCACGTGTTGCAGATTGCGATAAAAGCTGAACAACAAATTCACGATAGTGCTTCTGTAGCAGGTTGATTTTTTCATTGGCTGCTTCCTTATTTCCTTCTGCCAATGCCTGACTGATATCCACTAAACTGTTGGTTGTTCCACTCAGAGCACTTAACACAACCAGTGTGGGTGTATTGTCTCTTGTAATCAATTCGCTCACCTGGCGCATGCGTTCCGGTTTACCTACACTTGTGCCGCCGAACTTCATTACTTTCATATACAGAAAATTGCCCGATAAATACGGATTCTTAACAATAATAAACGGGTGCAAATGTAAGCTGCTGCAGCTAAAGAAAAAAGCCAATGGAGATCAAAGCGGTGTGATGCCCAATTGCAAAGCTATCTGACGTAAATCTTCATCCACCTCTTCGTGAACAGGAATACCGTGTTGGATACGTTCTGCAGCGATGATTCTTTCCGGATCACCCGGAATCAAAACCTGATCAAATCCGGGAGACGGTGTTGCTGCCCTGAACCGGGTAATCCAGTTATCCATGTGTTCTTTGAATTCAGCGGCAGGCCGGAATGCGTCGATGCGCATGGCACCAAAAAAATGTCCCAAACCCTTACCGGGCATATTTTCGGGCATGGCTATATAAGCAGGGAAAGGCGGTGCCCACGGTCCATAGGAGGCCCCACTGAATACTGCAGAAAAAATATCTACTATACTCCCTAACGCATACCCCTTGTGACTGCCATGTTCTCTGTCCCCCCCCAATGGCAGCAATGCACCTTGCTTCTTTAAAATATGAGCATCATTGCTGGATTGTCCATCAACATCCTGTACCCATCCATCCGGTGTGGGTGCATTTTTTCGCTGCAATAATTCGAGCTTACCATTGGCAGCAGTAGTAGTAGCAAAATCTGCTACAAAGGGTGGCTGATCACCGGCAGGAATGGCTACTGCGATTGGATTGGTGCCCAGCATCTTCTCTTTGGAAAAAGTAGGTGCTACCAATGCACTGGCATTGGTCATGGCAATACCTATCATGTCTTTCTCCAGTGCCAGCATCGCATGGTAACCGGCAATACCAAAATGATTGGAATTTCTAACACTCACCCATCCCGTTCCGCAAACAGCAGCTTTGTCCATGGCAACACGCATGGCATAGGGAGCCACCACCAAACCTAGTCCCGCATCACCATCAATAACAGCAGTAGAAGGTGTTTCATGAACCACCTGTATATTGGGTTGCACGTTCACCCTTCCCGCCTCTTTCAAACGCAAATATCCGCGCAGACGGGCAACTCCATGACTATCTATTCCCCGCAAATCAGCGGTAACAAGTGCAACCGCTGCTGTATGGGCATCAATTGCCGAGCAGCCGACAGTTTCGAGCACGCGCTGCACAAAACCAACCAAAGAGTCAAATGAATGTGTTGCCAACCTCTTTTGCTATGTGATTAAAAGGGTGTTGAATCGTCGGCACCACCTGCATCTGAAGAAGCCGGTGATGAATAACCGGATGAGTTGCCGGAATCGGATGAACTATTATCACCGGAACGACCTCCTAGGAGTTGCAGATTGCCAACACGCAGCGTGAGCGATGCACCCTGGCGACCATCCTGCGTCGTATAGGTTCTGATATCCGGTTGTCCTTCCACATAAATCTGAGTTCCCTTTTTCAGGTATTGCGCTACAGCTGTGCGCTCTGTCCAGTAAGCACAATCGACCCAAATAGTTTTGTCCTTCGGATTACCCTGTGCGTCTCTGTCCCTCCCCTTCTCGGTATGGGCAAGGGTAAAATTGATAACTGTTTTTCCATTAACTGTATTGGTAACGGCATCTTTTCCCAGGTTACCAATTGCCTGCATCCTGACCATAAAATTCAATTTTGGTAAATATCAATAAAATGAGCCAACCTACAACAAGTATTTATAACAAAAAGTTGTTCAGACCCCCATTCAATGTGAATAGCTTAGGGTGTTAGCAACGCTTTCTCAATAGATTCCTTTAACCAGAATAAGGTAGTAGGCCCCAAACCCTTCGTTTGAAAAACCACCTTGCCATCTTTACCCAAAACTGCATGGGTTGGATATGCCCTGACTCCATATTGGGAAGCAATGGATGATCCCGATGCAATCAACTGATAGTCAAATGGAATTTCCTTGATGAATTGCTCCAGTTGGGACTGGTCATCGAGAGCGACACCCAGAAAGACTACATCCTTCTCTGCAAATTCCCGGGTAAGTTGATTCAATTCAGGGATCTCCTGGCGACAGGGCGGACAATTCACAAACCAGAAATTGAGTACCACAACCTTCCCTTTCAGCCGACCCAGATCAACTTTCTTCCCAGCAATGGTCCTAGCTGTAAATGACTCGGGCACTGTTCCGGTAACAAAACTGTTGCTTTCCCCCGGATAGGGCATTGACATCATTTTCTTTTTGAAAACTGATTCGGGGACTTTGCTCAAAGTTCCTCCATTGCCAGCCTGATTCACTTTTAGTTCATATTTACCCGAAATCACCAGTTTGGACCACTCTTCGAATTGCAATTGCTTTCCCGTAGAATCACGTACATCTATTTGTTTGGCATCGAGTACGGAGGTCTTGGGGGATGTCACTTCCTGAGCAGTACCCACTACAACCCAACTGATGGCTAACAGGAGTATTATTACTGAACGCATCTTGTTTGTTTTCATAAAATTATCAAAATAAACCCAAGACTAGGTGTTTATTGTAAGTATTCATCCACATAACTCTACTCCCGTGTTATCATACTTGTCGTACCTTTGCAACCAACTTGCAAAAGGGGCAGTATGAGCAGAAATGGGAAAATATTAGTGGCCATGAGCGGCGGTATCGATAGCACCGTTGCAGCCCTTATGTTGCATGAACAGGGGTATGAAGTGGTGGGCATCACCATGAAAACCTGGGATTATTCTACTTCCTCCACATCGTCGAAAGAAACCGGCTGTTGCAACATCGACTCTTTCAATGATGCCAGGCAGGCAGCAGTGCAACATGGCTTTCCCCATTATATCCTCGATATCCGGGATGAATTCGGAGATTTTGTCGTCGAAAATTTTGTAGAAGAATATCTGGCGGGAAGAACCCCCAACCCTTGTGTGATGTGCAACACCCATATTAAATGGAGAGCACTGCTCAAAAGAGCCAACGCACTCGATTGCGCCTACATTGCCACCGGGCATTATGCGAATGTTCGTCAACACAGCAACGGCCGCTATGTCATCAGCAAAGGCCTTGATGAAACCAAAGACCAGAGCTATGTACTCTGGGGTTTAGACCAGGAATTACTCAGCAGAACATTGCTGCCATTGGGTAGCTTCCGAAAATCTGCCATCCGGCAGATGGCTGTTGACTATGGCTATCCGGAACTGGCCAAGAAAAGTGAGAGCTATGAGATCTGCTTTGTTCCCGATAATGACTACCGCGGCTTCCTGAAAAGGAAAGTAGAGGGACTCGAAGAAAGAGTGAATGGGGGATGGTTCGTTGATAAAACAGGCAAACAGCTGGGTCGCCACAAAGGCTATCCTTTTTATACCATCGGTCAGCGCAAAGGACTCGATATTGCTTTAGGGCATCCGGTATATGTTACCGCAATCGATCCGGACACCAATGTAGTGGTGTTGGGGGATGAGGAAGACCTGAACAAGACCACCATGCACGTCAATAAAATCAACTGGCTGAAATATGATGGCGTTGCTCCGGGCACAGAAGCCATTACCAAGATCCGTTACAAAGATGCAGGTGCTTTCAGCTTCCTCACACCCGAAGGATCGGGCATACAGGTAGAATTTCCTGAAACAGTCAAAGGCATTGCTCCCGGTCAAAGTGCTGTCTTCTATGAAGGAGACGATGTCATTGGTGGCGGAATCATCCAACGCAGTTAAGCGGCTACACGTCCGGAAATGAATCACTGCTTCCGCAGCAGAGCTGCATACATGGTATCAGCCTGATGTTGATATCCTTTGATGACTTCCTGTGATATCAATTCCATTCCTTTTTCCTTCAACAACCAGTTAGCCATCTCTTCATTTTCCTCCCGAAAAACAGAACAGGTAATGTATAATAGATATCCTCCTGTTTGCACCAATGGCAGGATGTGCGTTACAATCGCCCGCTGTCTTTCGGTGTAATCACGGATGTTCGATTCAGTGAAAAAACGGATGTTCTCCGGCGTGCGGCCCCAGGTTCCACTTCCACTGCAAGGTGCATCGCAAATAATGAGCTGCTGTTGCGGAAGGTGGGGTGTAGCTTGAGTGAGATCTACTTCCAGTTTGTTATAATTTTTCCATCCTGCCTTCGATAAACGCTTTTCCAGATTGGCCAAAATCGAGGGTCGAATATCTGAAACAGTCAACGTTATATTTTTTATCCGGTCGATTGCCAACAATGACTTCCCGCCACTGGCGGCACAACAATCCCAAACCAGCCGGGGAGTATTTTCCTTCCATTGTATGAGATCAAAAAATCCTGCGATTTGTTGTGAGCTCAAATCCTGAACAACCACTTCCCTGTCCAGCTCTAGGAATCGATCAACCGGTGTATGATGGGCAACTGCAAGGGCATCGGGTGAGACATTTGTAAAACCAATACCGGCGGACTCCAATTTTTTTTCAACGCCGGCTTGATGTCCCGGTCGAATGCGCAGAAAAACAGGCGGCTGGGTAATATGGCTGTTGGTGAAAGATGCTGCATCAATTGATGGGGATAGATGTTCCTGTAGCGGAAAAATCAGCTGCGCATTGAATTGGGGTATCCAATGTTGCACCCAATGCAATTTTTCTTCCGTCGATAAATGAATAGAGGTCTGCCATTCGGCAGGAAGAAGAAAGGGAGCAGCTGATTCGGAACCAAATAAAAAAATCACCACCTGCCAACATTCATCGGAAGAACAAACCTGTGCAGCCAGGCCAAGACGAAAATAACCATAACATAGCGAGGTTATTTGCTTTCTGTCTGTGCTGCCGTGTTTTTTATGTACAGCAAAATATTTTTTGAGAAAGGCAGAGAAGGGTTCCTGACCTTCATAACTACTCACCAATCCCCTGGCTGTCTGCAGGTAACTGTACCAACGCTTACCCGCCGGATTGTTAAGATGGTTGGGGGTTGGCTGCATGAAAATGTTATAGTTCCAGCAATGACTGCACCGGGTCTTTACCAATCAAAAGACGGGAAGGATTTTCCAGTAATTCTTTTACCCGAACAAGAAAGCTCACACTTTCCCTGCCATCAATGATGCGGTGGTCATAACTCAATGCGATGTACATCATAGGAAGAATCACCACCTGACCATTCACTGCCATGGGGCGCTCCTGAATTTTGTGCATACCCAGAATCGCACTTTGAGGAATATTAATAATAGGGGTACTCATCAGACTTCCAAATACGCCACCGTTGGTAATGGTGAAGGTTCCACCTTGCAGATCTTCGGTGGTTAGTTTACTATCGCGCGCCTTACCTGCCAGCTCTATTACTTTTTTCTCAATGTCTGCCATGCTGAGACTTTCCACATTTCTGATAACAGGAACGGTCAATCCGCGGGGTGTACTAACCGCGATACTGATATCTGCATAATCGTGGTAGATGATCTCATCACCATCAATAGAAGCATTCACCGCAGGCCATTCAGAGAGTGCTATGGAACAGGCCTTGGCAAAAAAGCTCATGAAACCAAGATTAACACCATGCTGCTCTTTGAATTTGTCTTTGTACTCTTTTCTGATTGCCATGATAGCAGTCATATCCACCTCGTTGAAAGTGGTGAGCATGGCAGTAGAATTTTTTGCTTCCACCAATCTGCGGGCAATCGTCTTGCGGAGGTTGCTCATTTTCTCCCGGCGCACTTGACGGGTATTCAATTCTACCCCGGCGAATGCTTTTTTCCCGGGTTGTTGCAGGGCCGTGAGTACATCTTGCTTTACAATTTTTCCATGAGGACCCGAAGGTTGTATCGTACCTGCATCTAACTGATGTGTAGAGATGATGGCCGCAGCAACGGGTGTGGCCTTCGCAGCAGATGTAACGGTAGGCGCAGCTGTTGACGCAGTAGTTGCAACGGGTGCAGCAGCCGGCTTGGCTTCAACAGCCGGAGGCGCAGGTGTTTCAATGGCTGCCGGACGTTCTGCTGTTTCATCAATGCGTGCCACCACATCACCAATGCGAAGACTATCACCTGCATTGGCAAGGTGCTGCAACACACCTGCCTGCTCTGCATTCACTTCAAAAGTTGCCTTTTCACTTTCCAATTCTGCGATGACTTCATCTCTTTCAACCCATGCTCCGGCGGGCTTGGTCCATTTCAGTAAGGTCACTTCACTGATGGATTCTCCGATGGATGGTATTTTAATATCTATCATAATAAGGTATTTCTTTTATTTCACTCAAATGCTGAATGCGGTTGAAATGATTTGTGCTTGTTCGAGGGCATGAATTTTAGCATAACCGGTAGCAGTAGCTGCACTGGCATTGCGACTGATAACGCCGAACTCAAATGACTTGAGATTGGCCTGCAGGAAAGTTGCAGCCCCCATATTCTGTGGTTCTTCCTGTACCCAGAACCAGGTAGCGGCATGGTATTTCCTGTGCAACTTTTCCAGCTGGTGCTGGGGAAGCGGATGAATCTGTTCCAGCCGCACGATTGCTATGTCTTTGCGTTGCTCTGTTTTTTGTTTTTCCAGT
>DAIMYK010000094.1:0-6670 GCA_036734525.1 Sediminibacterium sp.
GAGAAAACAACTGAGTTCAATTATGAGCAGGCGAAAGAACAATTGATCGCCGAATTGATGCCCAAGATCCTGAATACACAGTTGTTCAAAGCAGTATTGGATGGAAATGCCAGTGAACACGGTGCCCGAATGACAGCCATGGACAAGGCCAGTGACAATGCCAATGAGCTGTTGAAATCACTTAAAATTAGCTACAACAGAGCGAGACAGGCAGCCATTACCACAGAATTGACTGAAATTGTAAGTGGTGCTGCTGCTTTACAAGGTTCCTGATAAAATAAAAACCGAAACGGTTACATTTACGAATTGCCATGGAGTTAAGTCAGATCATACCGCACATTGAAGTGCTCATATTCGCCAGTGAAAAGCCACTGACATCAGCCGATGTGCTGGAATTGATCAATAATGCGTTCGGCTTCATGGAAGAGCGTGCAACCAAAGAACAGGTAGATGCAGCGCTGGAAGGTATCAGAGAAAAATACAGTGCGGAATTCTACCCTTTTGAAGTGAAACAAAGTGGCGGGGGATGGCAATTCCTTACCAAAGCAATCTATCACCCCACAGTAGCACAACTGAATGGAGAAAAGTACCAGAAACGCTTGTCCAATGCTGCACTGGAAACTCTTTCCATTATTGCCTACAAACAACCCATCACAAAGGGTGAAATTGAGGCCATTCGCGGTGTAAACAGCGATTATAGCATCCAGAAATTACTCGAAAAAGAGTTGATTGTAATCAGTGGACGTGATGAACAATTACCCGGTCGCCCCCTGGTCTATGCAACCTCCCAAAACTTCATGGATTATTTTGGCATCAATTCATCTGATGATCTTCCTCAAATTAAGGAAGTGCTGGCTGATCTGATCGTGGAGCCCACCATTGTTCCGAATCAAGACCAGGAGGTGATAGCACCTGTAGAGGAACCTGCGGCAGCACAAGACGCTTCTGACAGCAATGATGCAGGAAGTGCTGAATAGTCCCGGGCCTTCCTACCTCAACTGTACAAATAGTATATTCGCATCATGCAGGCACTTTTTTCTGATGCTTTTTTCAAAGATCTCGCCAAGCAATACGGTACTCCCCTCTATGTTTATAGCGGCGATAAAATTGCACAGCAATACAATCATTTGAAGGATTCTTTTGAGGCACGGTCTACCCGCTTTTTTTATGCCTGCAAGGCGTTGACCAATCAACACATTCTCCAACTAATCCGCGACCTCGGTTGCGGAATAGATTGCAGCTCCATCAACGAAGCTTATATGGCAGTTCGTGCCGGCTTCTCTCCCGACAGGATTCTTTACACCAGCAATGGCATAGCATTCGAAGAAATTGAAGCTGCAGTATCCTTGGGTATTCACATCAATATTGATAGTTTAAGCAACCTGGAGAAAATGGGTGCAAAATATGGCCATAATTATCCGGTGGGCATTCGACTCAGGCCCAATATTATGGCAGGTGGAAATCTAAAAATATCTACCGGTCACGAGCAAAGCAAATTCGGCATCCCCCTGGAGCAAATAGAGGAAATTCTTCAAATAGTGCGTCGCCATCAGATGCACATCAGAGGTTTGCATATTCATACCGGCAGCGAAATCAAAGATGTCAAAGTCTTCATGGAAGGTGCCAATCGTTTACTCGAATTAATTGATTATTTCCCGGAACTGAGCTGCATGGACCTGGGTGGTGGTTTCAAAGTTGCGTACCGACCCGATGAAAGCGGAACAGATATCCTGCAACTGGCAGCAGAAACAAAATTAATACAGGAAGCAATGAGCAAGCGGGCCGGAAGGCACATTGAAATCTGGTTCGAACCGGGAAAATATCTCGTGAGCGAATGTGGTTATTTAATCACCCATGTAAATGTGATCAAAGAGAACGGCTCCACCATCTTTGCAGGAATTGACAGTGGATTCAATCACCTGATCAGACCCATGTTCTATGATGCCTATCATCATATCCGCAATATCAGTCACCCGAACGCCCCCGAAAAAAAATACACCATCACCGGTAATATCTGTGAAACGGATCAATTTGCAAGCGACCGCCTTCTTCCCGAAATCAATGAAGGAGATTACCTCGTTTTCTTCAACGCAGGAGCCTATGGTTATGAAATGTCGAGCAGCTATAATGCCCGTTCCAAACCGGCACAGGTACTACATTACCGGGGTGAAACCCGTCTGATCAGCCGCCGGGAGACCCTTGACGACCTGATGCATTTACAAATTTTATAGTAGTTTTATACTTGCATCAGCAGCACTTTTCATGATAGAAATTCAGCACATACACAAAAGCTTTGGCGACCGGGTAATCCTGGAAGATATCAGTGCTGTAATGGAAGCGGGTAAATGCAACCTGATCATCGGAAGCAGTGGAAGCGGAAAAACAGTGCTCACCAAATGCATGGTGGGATTATTTCAGCCGGATAAAGGCAAAATTCTTTTCGATGGTAAGGATATGCTGGAGATGGAAACAGATGAGCGAAAAATGCTGCGCCAGCAAATTGGAATGCTCTTTCAGGGAACGGCATTGTTCGACTCCATGACGGTAGAGGAAAATGTTTTGTTTCCCCTGAATATGTTTACGAACTGGACCAGCACTGAAAAAAAGAAAAGGGCGGATGAGGTACTCAACCGTGTAAATCTTCAAGAAGCCCACAAAAAATATCCGGCAGAAATCAGTGGGGGGATGAAAAAAAGAGTAGGAATTGCACGAGCCGTAGTTATGAACCCCCGTTATTTATTTTGCGATGAACCCAACTCCGGTCTTGACCCGCAGACCTCGATGGTTATCGATAAGCTGATTCAGGAAATTACCCAGGAATTCAATATCACTACCATCGTGGTTTCCCATGACATGAACAGTGTGATGGAAATTGGCGACCATATCATCTACCTGCACCAGGGCAGGAAACAATGGGAGGGAAGCAATAAAGACATTATTTTCAGTAAGGACCAATTGCTGAACAATTTTATTTTCGCATCTGAATTCCTCCAGGATGCCAAGGAAATGAGGATGATGGAACAAATGAATGCACAGCAACCTAAATGATGAAAGTCTCTTTCCGATACTTCATTCCGGCATTACTGCTATCAGTATTTTTCTCACTCTGTTCGACATCAACTCTATCTCAAACCATTGCTGTCAAGAGAGACACCCTTCCAGCCTTTCATCTTCAGCTTACTGACAGTAGCTTTTACATCAGCAATCAGCCGACCAGCCAACGCTATATTGCCCTGATTTATTTCTCGCCGGATTGCGGCCACTGTATTGATTTAACAGAGGAGCTGATCGGTAAAGCAGATTCTATTTCCAATACCCTCATTCTGATGGCGGCTTACAAGCCCCTGGATGAACTCCGGGCATTCAGTCAACGTTTCCAGTTGAATCGTTTCCCCTTTATACGACTGGGGCAGGACATATCCTATGCCATTGTACCCTATTACCGTATTGCCTATACTCCCTTGGTAGCCCTATATGGGCCTGACAGACAACTTGTCGGATTCTGGCGCTCACCCGAGCAACCCTTTCGCCTGCAGGAATTTTTGCAAATCATTCAAACAAAATAAAAGCAATTTAGGGTGCAGCAAATAGCCGAACCCCTACCTTTGCGGTGTTAAAAAACATTCCCTCATCTATACTTCAAATCGTATGAAAATTACCGTAGTAGGTGCCGGTGCCGTAGGAGCTACCTGTGCCGATAACATTGCCCGTGCCGAATTAGCCGATGAACTGGTTTTATTGGATATCAAAGAAGGTCTTGCCGAAGGCAAAGCCCAGGATATGATGCAGACTGCTACATTGCTGGGATTCGATACCCGCATAACGGGTAGCACCAATGATTATAAAAAGACCGCCGGATCTGAGGTTGTAGTGATTACTTCCGGTATTCCAAGGAAACCAGGAATGACCCGTGAAGAACTCATTGGTACCAATGCGGGTATTGTTCGTGGTGTCACCAATCAAATTCTGGAACATTCTCCCAATGCCATCATCATCGTGGTGAGCAATCCAATGGACACGATGACCTACCTGACGCTAACCAGCTCCGGTCTTCCTAAAAACCGCATCATCGGTATGGGTGGAACACTTGATAGTTCCAGATTCAAATATCAGTTGAGTCAACACCTCGGTTGCAGCCCCTCCGACCTGAATGCTATTGTTATTGGTGGTCATGGTGATACTACTATGATTCCACTTATTGGTCACGCAACCTGGAATAGCATACCTGTTACCAACTTCCTGACAGAAGCACAACAACAGCAGATCATTGCAGACACAATGGTAGGTGGTGCAACTCTCACCAAATTATTGGGCACTTCGGCTTGGTATGCCCCGGGTGCTGCCGGCGCTGCATTGGTGGAAAGCATTGTTCGCGACGAGAAAAAACTTTTTACTTGTTGTGTTTCTCTGAATGGCGAGTATGGTCAATCTGATATCTGTCTGGGTGTTCCTGTGGTTATCGGAAAATCAGGTTGGGAAAAAATCCTTCCGATAAACCTAACTGCTGCAGAACAAGAACTCTTCAATAAGAGTGCAGATGCGGTGAGAAACATGAATGAAGTACTGAAAACCCTGTAATCATTCAGGCAAATGTGAACCATGTAAAAAATCCTCTTCAACATGAAGAGGGATACGAATAATAAAAAGAGGCTGTCTCTATCATTTGAGACGGCCTCTTTTATTTCATGGAGCCTTTGGCAGATGAAAGCAATTCTTGTACCCATTGCTGTATCTGCCGAAGGTCCTGCTGTTGCATACAGTTGAAATGTTTTTTTGGACAAGCATCATGGCCAATTTTACTGCAGGGTCTGCATCCCAGTTGCACTTCCGATATATGTTGGGGCACCTGATGACGGCCATAATAAGGTGTCATGCCGAAAGCAGGTATCGTATTCCCCCAGATACTGATGATGGGCTTCTTGAAGGCAGCAGCAATGTGCATGAGTCCTGTATCGGGCGTAATGACCAGGAGAGATTTGCGCACCAGATCAGCACTTTCATGCAACGAAAATTTTCCGCAGGCATTATAAACTTTAATGGGGTCATGCCGGGAGATCTCCTCTCCTCTTGCAAAATCAACTTTGCCTCCCAGTAAAACCACTGGAAGAGAGATACGGCGACACAATTCGATACAACGATCTGCCGGCAACTGCTTCGTTGCATGGGCAGCACCAATCACCAATGCTATGTATCCCATTTGGTGCGATAGCGGAAGATCATTTGCCTTCACATGTTGCTCCTCCGGAATAAAATAATCCAATCCCTCCCCATCATTCATCACTCCAAAACCAGATGTAGTTGCCAAATAGCGATCAACGATGTGTTGTTGAGGAAGTCGATTGATCTTACAGGCTGTCATCAGCCATTTTTGCCAATTGAGCTTATGAAATGAATAAGCGGGAACCCCCTTCAATGCACGTTTCACTTCCCAGGTTCTAAGATTATGATGTAAATCAATGATGGCATCATACTCCTCCGTCTTCAATTGATGCATCATCAATGTTTTGCTAAGTCCAAGTGTGATGACCTTATCTACATAGGGATTGGCCTCCAATATCGACCGATACCTCTCTTTTGTCAGGAAATGCAATTCAGTGCCGGGCAGTTGCTTTTTAATACAGCGCAAGACAGGTGTGGTAAGAACGATATCACCAATAGAAGAAAAACGAATTACCAGCAGCTTCATAACTATTTATTCCCTGTAAAAGTAATTGCTTCCGCAATATGAAATTGAATTTGTTGGTTCCACTGTTAGTTACCTTCTATTCCTCAACGTAATTGAGGTCTTTGTGAAACGTCTCTTCCGTATGGTAAAAAGCCAGCAATGTTATACTCATTACAATTGCACCCGTAACCATACCACTTGTAGACAGATTCCAGCCATACGTTTTCTGGAAAAGATCCAGGAACATTAAATTGATCAAAGGCAGTGCTCCGCGCACCATATTGGGAATGGTAGTTGCTGCTGTTGCGCGTAAGTTGGTGCCAAATTGTTCGGCACCCATGGTGACAAAAATGGCCCAGAATCCGGTGCTGAAACCAAGATAACCGCAAACTGCATACATGGTTGAATCGGAAGTATTCAGGGGACTGAAGAAATAGATCAATCCAAGAATGGTCATGATGTAGAATGTCAACAAAGCTTTTTTTCTGCTTTTGAAATATTGACTTACCAATCCAATAGCTATATCTCCCGTGGCTATTCCAACATAGGCAAACATAATGGCACGTCCGCTATCTATAGAAGTAGATCCGAAAAACTCACCCGCGAATCGATTGCTGAGGTTGACCAAAATTCCGATTACATACCAGGTGGGGAGTCCAATTAAAATGGCGAGTATGTATTTTTTAAATCGATCTTTATTGCTGAAGAACATTGTAAAGTCTCCCCGGCTCACTTTCTTTTCTTTTACCTCTTTGAACATGCCGCTTTCGGCAACTGATATTCGCAATAAGAGCAATCCTATTCCAAGTATCCCACCTATTTTATAACATAGTCGCCAGTCATCGGTTAATTGATAAACAAAATATGCGAATACCGCTCCAAATAGTCCGATTCCTGCTACCAATGAAGTACCTACCCCTCTTTTTTCTATAGGAAGCAATTCGCTGACCAGGGTAACTCCCGCCCCCAGCTCCCCTGCCAATCCGACCCCGGCTACAAATCTCA
>DAIMYK010000095.1:0-6611 GCA_036734525.1 Sediminibacterium sp.
TGTTCGGCAGCAGACTCGACGCTAAGTCAGTGGCAGGAATGTTTCACCAGGCAGAGCAAATGGAAAGGCAACTCAAAGAAAATGAAGCCATCAGAATCTATCAATCTGTTATGTTGCAAGAGCCGTTGAATGTGTAGGCACTTTGCAAACTGGCTGAATTACATACGGTTCTGGGCAACAAGGAATCAGCTGATAAAAAGAATAAAAAGCTGATGTTTGAAACCGCCTATGCATTTGCAAAAAGAGCCTATGCAGCAGACAGCAATCGGGTTGAAGCTAATTATGTGATGTCAATGGCATCAGGAAATCTCACCGACTTTGAGTCAGATAACCGCAAGGTCGTAGGATATGTACGAGATGTTCGTTACTATGCTGACAGAGCAGTGAATATTCAACCTAATTTCGGAAAAGAACAGTATGTTTTGGTAAAATGGCATTTTGAAATGGTGAAACTTTCCGCCTTAAAAAAAGCTGCAGTCAAATTGTTCTTTGGTGGCTTGCCGGAAGGTGAAATGGAAAAAGCCATTTTTCACATGGAAAGATGCAAGCAATTGGAACCCTACATGGTAAGCAATTACCTCGACTTAGGTCGGGCGTACAAGGAAAACCGCAATCCAACCAAAGCGATTGAAATACTCACTCAACTTCAAAAATTACCCAACCGAACTTCCGCTGATCCCATCCTTAAAGCCGCCGGGGCAGAATTATTATCCACCCTTCAATAAAATCATCCATGGAACTTCAACAACAATTTGAGACTGCCGTAGTCAACAGCAAATCATTGAAAGAAAATCCCGATAATGAAACATTGCTGAAGCTATATTCCTTGTATAAACAAGCTACCGAAGGCGATTGCACTCCTGCACATGCACCTGAAAATGCTTTCGACTTTGTTGCCAAATTCAAGTTCGAGGCATGGAATAAATTGGCTGGAACATCAGCAGCTGATGCCATGCAGCAATATGTCAATCTGGTATCTGAGTTGCAGTCCAAACAGTAATCGGACCATCATATTTTTTTAATCTTCCATCTGCCGCTGCGCATATACAGGTAGGAAGGAATCAATAAGGTTGACCAATAGAGCCATTCACTGGCCCAACCTACTGTTATCGGCAGATTCCATACTTCCAGAACCAGGTAGGTATATACACAGTATAATACGATAGCAGCACCTTCTGTAATCAGGTTCATAGTAGAATTTCCGGTGCCGGTCACAGCGTTCATCCACACAACACCAACTGACATGAACAACATGGCAACCGTTACCACCCGCAGCACGGGGATGGCTGCTGCAATAAACTCAGGTCCCTGTCCGTAAATACTTAAAAATGCATGTGGAAAAAGATTCAGCAGACAGAACACAATCAGCGACATGCCCAAACTAAAAAAGATAATTCGTCTGATCAAAGGCATTACTTCAGATATCAGTCCCTGACCAATCACATTGCTCACCATGCTATTGGTAGTGGCAGCAAAAGCCCAGGTAAAACATCCGAAAAATCCAAAAAGATTCCGCATGGTATTGGAAACTGCCAATGCTTCTGTTCCATCGTGTTCGATCAGGATATAAAAGAATTCCCAGCTAATGATGCTGATGGCAAATTGCATCATCAGTGGCAGCGATTGTTGCAGAATTAATCGGGTGGTTGCCGGGTTGAATCGTATGTGTTGGAACAGACGCAATGATCGAATAATCTGATTGTTGGTGATAATCAGAAAAATAACGAGTAGTCCGGCAATCTCACTGATAATCGAGGCCACAGCAGCACCATTGAAACCCATGGCAGGTAAACCGAAATGACCATAGATAAGCCCATAGTCCAGTATAATATTGATGACTGCTTCTGTTGCCGTTCCGACGATAAGAAATTTGCTCTGATTGATGCCTACCAGCAGGGCATTGCGCATTTGGTAGAGATACAAAAAGGGTAAACCCAAAACCCTTATTTTCAGAAATTCTATGGACATCTCTGCACTTTTCGAATCGGAGAGAGTTGCGTGTAACACCATTGGAGCCAACCACCAGGTGAGGAGAATTCCCACGATTGATAGTACAAGGGAAATTCTAACTCCCTGGGCAAATAATATCCCTATATCATCCAACTTGTTTTCCCCGGCTCTACGGGAAATCAGTGCCTGTAAACCGTTATTCAATCCCTGACCTAAAACGGCAAAAATCAGATAATAAACCCCCGTGATTCCAGCTACCGCCAGTTCTCTTTGCCCTAGTCCCCCAAAAAAAATATAATTGACTATGAAATTGAATTGTGGAACCAGAATCGATAAAGCAATGGGAAAGGCAATGGCGATAATTTGCCGGCCGGATAGCTCTACTTGCAGGGAAGGACCGGATGATTGCATACTACAGATTGGGCTGCAATTTAACTCAATCTGACCCGAATTCATTTCTTGCTGGCTTTTTATTTAACATTGCAGTGTATTTATCAATATGGCAGTTAAAAAATTATCTGTTTATTCTCCGGACTATCCTCCCGCTTCTTACACCGGGGAGGATGAGTTATTCATCCACATGGGCATTGACAGGGTGGACGTATTGGTGAGAAGCGGAATAAAAAATCTGCCTGAGGCTTTGGAGATTTTCAGCAAGGAGGAGGAAGTTGACTGGCAAGAGACACTTAAAAGCATTTTGAGACAGTCTGAATTGCTCCGTCGTAATTTCAGCGAAAGACACATCGCTTTTTCCTTTCCGGATGCATTGGTGATTCCGGAGGCAAAATTTAGTTCTTCATCAACCAAAGATCTGATCAACCTGATTTACGGTGAACAACCCCATAGCTGGATCGGGTATAAGAAAATGCCAAGATCTTTTGAAATGATGCTCGCTTATCGTATTGAGCAAGGCATCCATGATTGGATGACAGAAAGATTTCCCAGTTACGATACCACCCATTTGTATGCTGAACTATTGCACCATCTTTTAAGTGATACTATTGCAACAGAAAAAATTGCTTTCATTCACCTGGAAGAAAATACATGGATACTGACACTTTTGAACGGAGGTCAATTGCAGTTGATACAAACATTTAATTATTCTACACGCGAAGATGTTTTATACGACCTGTTGAATGGCTTACAGCAAAGTCAGATCCCTTCCAATCAATGTCGTTTGAAAATTTCAGGCCAACTCACTGCCAGTGATGAACTGGTGGATCAATTATCCGGACTTTTTCAATCCATTGAATGGCAGAGTGTTCCTGCTGCAGGCATTTTTCAGTCATTGAAACAACAGTTTCCCCCTCATCATTTTTATTTACTTCAGCGCTGGTTGTTATGAGAATTATTTCGGGTAAATGGGGAGGACGCCGCATCGATCCTCCGGCTCACATGCCGCATACGAGACCAACTACCGATATGGCCAAAGAAGGACTATTCAATATGTTGAGTCATCGGCTGAACTGGCAGGAAATCCGCACCCTTGATTTATTTGGCGGAACCGGGGCCATCAGTTATGAACTGGCCTCTCGCGGCGTTCCTGAGATGGTCATCGTAGAAAAAGACCCTATCATGCACCGTTTTATTGAAAACAACCTCCAAAAACTGGGAGCCTCAGGATACCAGGTTTTGCGCATGGATGTGTTTGCCTATCTCAATTCCGCCAGTCAACCCTTCGATTTTATTTTTGCAGGTCCACCTTATGCCCTAACTACTATTGATGAATTACCCACCATTATTGTCAATAGAAATCTGATTGCACCTGGCGGGTATTTTGTGTTGGAGCACACCCCACGCAACGATTATCAACAGGCACCCGGTTTTGCTTTTCAACGCAATTATGGAACAACCGTGTTTTCCTTTTTTCAGCGGAAAGCTGAATAAAATTTATTCAACATGTTATCCCTGGGGTCCAAAGAAAAAATACGGCAACATTTTAGAGATGCAAGAAAACAATTGACCCTTGCGGAACAGTCAAGGCTGAATGAAGGACTTCTCCAGCATTTGGAACAGGCAGTACCACAGACCCTGCATACACTGATGACGTTTTGTTCCATACCTCAGTGGGGTGAACCGGATGCAGATTTATTGACACAATACCTGCAGAAACGCTATCCGCTTCTTACCGTTGCTTATCCGAAAATACTGGATGAAGCCGGAAACATGGAGGCTATTGTACCTGCTGCTGATTCAGGAATGATCGCGGGGCGTTGGAACATCCCTGAACCCGAGAGAGGGGAGATCATGGATCCCTTGCGGTTGGAACTCGTACTCGTCCCTTTGCTGGCTTTCGATTTGCATGGACACCGGGTGGGTTATGGGAAGGGCTATTACGACCGTTTCCTCCAACGTTGCAGTCCTTCAGTTATTCGATTGGGAGTTTCCTTCTTTGAACCGGTCGATCGAATCGAAGATACCGGCTATTTTGACGTACCTTTAAGCCGTTGTATTACTCCCGTTCGTCTGTATGAATTTTAACACGAATTTCCTGAAGTCATTTCGGGTGCTGCTTCTGCCACTGGCCGGTCTCTACGGTGGTATTGTAAAGTTGCGAAACTGGTTGTTTGATAAAAAATACCTGCCTTCCTCTACTTTTCACTTCCCTCTGATAACCGTAGGTAACCTGGCGGTTGGTGGAACCGGTAAATCTCCAATGGTGGAATATATCCTGGGTGTATTGCATCTGAAGTTCAAGGTGGCTGTTCTTAGTCGCGGATACAAGAGAAAAACCAAGGGATATGTTTTGGCGGGAGACTATACCACTGCTCTTGAGATAGGAGATGATCCCATGCAATTTCATCTGAAGTTCCCGGATGTGGCTGTTGCTGTTTGTGAGGAAAGAATCGTGGGTATCTCTTACCTGTTGCAGGATATCCCCGAACTACAGGCCATTGTATTGGATGATGCTTTTCAGCACCGAGAAGTGGAGTCTGGCTGTAATATCCTATTGACGGAATATGCTAATTTATATTGTGATGATGTTTTCCTGCCTACAGGAGACCTGCGGGATGAAAAAAAAGCAGCAGCAAGAGCGCAAATCATAGTTGTCACCAAATGTCCTCCCGAACTGTCACCTGAACAAAAGCAACAGATCATTCGACGGCTGAATCCTTTACCTCATCAACGTGTATTCTTCACTTATATCAGTTACGGCACGCCTTATCATATATTCAATCATCAAGATGAATGGCACCTCACTCAGCGGGATGAAGTTTTGCTGGTTTGTGGAATTGCAAACCCTGCACCACTGAAAGATTTTCTTCATGATAAAGTCCATAGCTATCACCAGCTGGATTATGCGGACCATCATATTTTTTCAATAGATGATCTGAATGAGATACAACGGCAGTACAACCAAATATCAGGTAGAGATAAACTTATTCTAACAACGGAGAAAGATGCTGTCCGTCTTCTGAAATTTCAACAACAACTGGAGCAAGTACCTCTCTATGTTCTTCCCATCCAACATTGTTTTCTTTTTGGAGAAGCTGACTTCTTCAATGACCTGATGATAGATTTTATTCAACAATTTCCAATACGTTCCAGCCATGAAGAAAAAAAAGATCAATAAAAACCGTCCCGGTGGCAACTCTTTTTCACATGGCATTATTAAAGGACGTTTGGAAATCACGCGTTCCGGAATGGGATATGTGATTATTGAAAAGGATGGCAGTGATGTAATGGTCAAACCAGGAGATTTCAACACAGCACTCAACGGAGATATGGTTCGGGTGAAAGTGATCAAACAAAATCCCAGAACAGGGAAACGTGAAGGAAAGATTACAGAAGTAATTACCCGTCGTCAAACAGAATTTATCGGACACCTTCAGTTGTCAACCAATCACGCTTTCTTTATTCCTGATTCCGATATGCCGATGCCCGATTTGTTCATTCCTCTTTCATCAACTCTGGGTGCCAAACACAAAGACAGAGTGGTGGTACGGTTGGTTAAGTGGGAAAAGGAGTATAAAAAACCGGTAGGAGAAGTGATTGGAGTGCTGCGTGCGGAAGATAGAAATGATGCAGCCATGAAGGAACTCATTGCACAAAACGGATTTCCATTGGTTTTCCCTGATGAGGTGCTGGAAGAAGCAGCCAGGCTCTCTGAACAAATCAGCGAGGATGAAGTCAGCAGGCGCAGAGATTTCAGGTCCATATTGACATTCACCATCGATCCGGTTGATGCCCGTGATTTCGATGATGCACTTTCTATCAAGACATTACCAGATGGTTGGTGGGAAGTGGGGGTGCACATTGCTGATGTAAGCCATTATATTCAGCCGGAAACTGCACTCGATGAAGAAGCCTATCGAAGAGCTACATCTGTTTATCTTCCCGACAGGGTAAATCCTATGTTGCCCGAAACCTTATCCAATGAATTGTGCTCCTTAAGACCACATGAGGATAAACTTTGCTTCTCTGCAGTATTTGAAATCAATCACCGGGCAGAAGTACGATCTTGTTGGCTGGGAAGAACAATTATTCATTCAGATCACCGGTTCACCTATGAAGATGTACAGACTATCATCGACAGTGAATCAGGCACCTATCAGGAGGAAGTAATCATCCTGCATCAAATGGCCCAAAAATTGCGCAAAAAAAGGTTTACCAAAGGGGCCATTCGCATTTCTTCTAAGGAAATCAGGTTCAAGCTCAAT